>JAHJUD010000035.1 GCA_018829335.1 Microcaldota archaeon
ATTTTCCCGCTTTTGAAAAAAGAAATGTTTTTTCCCTGAAATTTCAGCATTAAAACATAAGGGGTTTCAATGTCAACTACAACATCTTTTTTCCTTAAGTCTTCTGCTATTTTTCCTAAATTTAGCTGAACTTTTTTTTTCGGGATAAACTCGCATGCTGTCTTGCTCATACAGCTTTGTATATTGAATTCACTTAATTCCATTCAAAAACCTTTATTCAATTAATTCAGCTAAATCTGCTCTATGCCTTTTAATCAGCCCTGATTCTTTATGGTAATGCATAAACCTTTTGATTGCATAAAGAGTAATCAAAAAAGAACAAAACATTAAAAAATAAGCTAAATCTCTTGCAATTGTATTTTCTTCAAAAAATTTAAGCAATCCAAAACCAAAAGCTGCAATTGCTGCTGCAGTATTAATAACTGAAAGAGTTGTCCTTAATTTTGATTCAATAGTCCTTTCTTTAGCCAAAAGCACATTAAGCAAATTAGGGTTTTTTGCTAAAAGCTTTCTTTCTTCTTCTGCTCTCTGCGAAAAACTTGATTCCATGCTTTTCATTATCCACAGTAAAAATTAAATGGTTATTCTTTATGCTTTAGGCATGCATTTAAACAAAAATAGTTTATTCTTTTATTTCTGCGTTGTCTATTTTACCGTCTCCGTCTAAATCAATGCCTTCAACGATTTTTGAATGAATTTTTGGATTAAAAGAATTATTTTCTGCAATTTCTTCAGCATGCCTTACCAAAGCAATTATTGCAGCTTTAGTGCCTGCATTTCTGTTTCCTGCAATAACCATGATTTTTTTTCTTGCATAAAAGGGATGATTAATTACTTCAACAAAACCTATTGCATCCTCACTGTATTCTTTTTTTGATGCATTAGATTTGATAATCCATCTTCCCCCAAAAGGAATAAATTGCGCGTTAAGTTTTGAGTTAACTGCTTTAGTGATTGTATTAGTTAAAATCCCTCCAATTACAATCAAATTAGAGTTCTCATTTTTTAATGACTCAATTTCTGTATCCAAAAAAACCAAAGGATATTTGATTTCTTTTGCCATTGAACCAAAAAAAGCGCTTAATTCAACTGCCAGAAAAGCATCTCTTGCCCTTGCCTTAAAGCTTCCATGCGGATCAGGGCTTCCAACAACGATTTTTGAGTTAAACTTGCCTTTTTCAATAAAAGGAAAAAAAAACTCTGTTATTTTCCTGTTAAGTTTTTTTTCTGTTCCACTAACCTCAAAATCTTTTCTTTCTTTTCCGTTTCCTGAAACCAAAGAAACTACACTGAATTTTGCCTTAAAGTATTTTGCTAATGCGCCAAACTTTTCTTCAGTTCTTTCAACTTCAATCAAGTTATTTTTTTTCATCTGTTTAATGTAATAATACACTTTCTGCTCATGCAGATTAAGCTTTTTTGCTATTTCTGCAGGATAATAACTTTTTTCATTCAGCAGTTGAAAAATCTTCCAGCCTGTTTTAGAAAGCAAAGGCTTTAATTTTGATGGATCCTCAAAAATTTTTTCTTCCAAACAATCACCATTAGAAAAAACATCATAACGCTATTAACTTTTTATTATTAATAGTTGGTTTTTCTTTTTAAACCTTTGTTTTCTGTTATTGTTTTTTTTTTAATGCCCTTCTTTTAAACTTTGGCTTGCATTATTTTCTAATGTGCGGAATTGTAGGCTTTATCGGCATGCCTGTTAAAGGAACTCTTATTACTGATTCATTGAAAAAGCTTGAATACCGTGGATATGATTCTTGGGGGGTTGCTTTTTTGTCTAAAGGAAGAATCGAATCCTTTAGGGCTGTTGGTTCAATTAATAAAATCCCAAAAAAAATTCAGGAAATTTCTTCTAATCTTGCAATTGGCCATACCCGCTGGGCTACGCATGGCAGAATATGCAAAAATAATGCTCATCCTCATCTTTCTTCCGGCAATGACATTACTTTGGTTCATAATGGCATAATAGATAATTTTTCTGAACTGAAAACAAGGCTTTCAGGCAATTCTTTTAATTCTGATACTGATTCAGAGGTAATCCTTAAATTAATTGAAGAAAAAATGGATTCTGGAAGCGATTTACTGCATGCTGTTTCTTTTGCTGTTTCTCTTTTAAAGGGCAGTTTTGCTTTGCTGGTTTTTTCTTCTATTGAGCCGGCTAAATTAATTGCAGTGAAAAACGAGAGCCCTTTGCTTTTAGGGGTTTCAGATAAAGGAATTTTTGCTGCTTCAGACCAGATTCCTTTAAGGAATTTCACTGATCGTTTTGTTTTTTTGGAGGACGGAGACATTGCTTTGATTTCAAAGAATTCTTTTGAATGCTTTGACTTTTCTTTGAATCCTGTTGAAAGAAAAATAATTAAAGTTGAATCTAATGTAACTTCTTCCGGAAAATTAAAGTATTCTCATTTTATGCTGAAAGAAATAATGGAACAGCCTTTTGTTTTAAAGGATGTTTTAGTTCAGGATAAAAAAAATTTCAGTGAAATTTCTTTTCTGATAAAAAAATCTAATTTGGTTTTCATTGCTAACGGCACTTCTTTTAATGCCTGCTTGTTTGGCAAAGAATTTTTTTCCAGGATTGCAGGAATTAATCCAAGGGTAATTGAGGCATCAGAGTTTCCTTATGAATTAGATTTTTTGCCTGAAAACTCGTTGATTTTTGCTTTATCTCAGAGCGGTGAAACAGCTGATGTTCTTGATTCAGTTAGAAAAGCAAGAAAAAAAGGCTTTAAAATAATTTCAATGGTTAATGTCTTTAATTCTTCTTTAGTTAGATTAAGCGACAAGGTAATTTACCTGAACTGCGGTGAAGAAATCGGTGTTGCTTCAACTAAGGCTTTTACTTCTCAGATTGCCTTGCTTTTTTTGCTTGCAAATTCTTTTGCAGGAAAATTTGATTCTGCTTTAATTGAATTAAATTCAGTTTCTTCTTTAATGCAGCAGGCAATTGACTTTAATTTGGATTCAGTTAAAGCCCTTTCCGCTAAAATTAAGTCTTTTGGTGATGTTTATTTTATTGGAAGAAATTTAAATTATGCGGTTGCATTAGAGGCAGCATTAAAGCTGAAAGAAATT
This sequence comes from Microcaldota archaeon, assembly GCA_018829335.1. Lineage (GTDB taxonomy): Archaea > Iainarchaeota > Iainarchaeia > Iainarchaeales > 1-14-0-10-31-34 > 1-14-0-10-31-34. Next base: position 3,088 of record JAHJUD010000035.1, read on the forward strand.
TCTTATATTCATGCTGAAGCATTTCAGGCAGGCAGCTTAAAGCACGGCCCTCTTGCATTGATTTCTAAAGGGATTCCTGTTATTGTTGTTGCGCCAAAAGATAAAGTGTTTTCTGATACAATTAATAATGCAATTGAAGCGAAATCAAGGGGCGCCTTTATTGTCGGGGTAAGCAATGAATCAAATGAAGTATTTGATTTTTTTATTAAGCTTCCAAAAGTTAATGAACTGCTTTTTCCTTTGGTTTCAATTATTCCTTTGCAGTTGCTTGCATTTCATACAGCAGTTTTTTTGGAAAGGAACCCCGATCGTCCTCGCAACCTGGCCAAATCGGTAACAGTCAAATAGGTGTTTTAGTGGATTCAAAGAATTTGATTTTAAGAAGAGCAGAAAAAAAAGATTCAAAAGAAATTGCAGTAATTTTAGAGCAAGGTTACAGCATTGAGTCAATTGAAGAAGGCATTCAAGTTTTTGAAAGCGAGAAATCTAAGGGATGGAATTTTATTGTAGCAATTGTAGATGAAAAAGTTGTTGGATTAGTTTCTTGGGCAATGAAAGGTCTTCCAAGGCATGGTTTAATTGAATTAGACAGGATTGCGGTTCTGCCTGAATTCAGGGGAAAAGACATTGCAAGAAAACTTTTTGATGTACTTGAAGAAAACGCAAAACAGTTTTTTGAGTTAAATAAAGGAAAATTAAGAAAACTTTTTTTGTTTACCCATGAAGACAATTCAAGGGCGATTTCTTTTTACGAGAAAATGGGGATGCAAAAAGATGCAGTCTTAAAAGATCATTATTATAATGGAAGAAATGAGATTGTAATGAGGAAATTTTTCAGATGATATATGGGGATAAAAAATGATTAAAGCAGTAATTTTTGATTTGGATGACACTTTATTTGACTGTTCTGGTCTTTTAGTTGCTAATGCAAGAAAGCGTGCGGCAAAAGCAATGATTAAGGCAGGAATTAATCTTTCAGAAAAAGAATTAATTGAAGAACAAAAAAAACTCAATGAATTAAATCCTACTTCTAATGTTTTTGATATCCTCTCTGAAAAATACGCGAAAGAGAAAAAAGAGTTAATTGTAAAGATGGCTTTGGAAGCCTATAATTCTGATTCAGTGGAAGAAATTCATTTGTTTTCTGGTGTAAAAGAAATGCTGGAAAAACTAAAAGAAAAAGGAATTAAACGAATTCTTATTACTTCTGGGATAACTAAAAGACAGCAGAATAAAATCAAAGCATTAAATTTGGAGCCTTTAATGGATGCAGTTTTCATTCATGATGTTGAAACCGGCCCTGAAAAAGAAGATTTTTTTCTGGAAGTAATAGAAAAATTTAATGTTAAGCCAAAAGAAATCCTTTCAGTTGGAGACAGAATTCATTCAGAAATCAGGATAGCAAATTCTCTTGGAATGAATTCGGTTCGTTTACTTCATGGAAGATTTTCTAAAGTAAAACCAAAAAATGTTTTAGAAGAGCCTGACTATTTAATTAATTCAATTTCTGAACTTTCTGAAGCAATTCAAGTACTGGAAAAAAAAACCAATAATTCCCAGCTTAAAATTGTTGCAATAGGAGGAGGCACAGGTCTTCCGATTCTTTTAAATGGATTAAAAAAATACACTAACAGAATTACTGCAATTGTAACTGTAATGGATTCAGGCAGAAGCTCTGGAAAAATAAGAAATGATTTAGGTGTTCTTCCTCCTGGGGACATTAGAAACTGTCTTGTTGCTTTAAGCGATTCAGAAGAACTTTTAAAGGAATTATTCCAGTATCGTTTTCAGGGAAAAACTGAATTAAACGGCCATTCTTTTGGCAATCTTTTTATTGCGGCTTTAACTAAAATGCAGGGAAGTTTTGAATTAGCTTTAAAGGAAGCCTCTAAAATTCTTGCAATTAAAGGCAAAGTTGTTCCTTCAACTTTAGATGACGTTAATTTGTGTGCTGAATTAGTTAATGGTAAAATCATTGAAGGAGAATTTAATGTAAGAAAAGCTGATGCAAGAATAAAAAAAATGTTTTTGTCTCCTGAACCAAAAGCTTTTCCTGAAGCAGTTAACTCAATCCTTGAAGCAGATGTAGTTGTTTTTGCTCCAGGCAGTTTTTATACAAGTATTACTCCAAATCTTTTAGTTAAAGGCATTAATGACTCTTTGAAGAAAACAAAAGCAAAAAAGTTTTTTGTTTTAAATATTGTCACTCAGCCTGACCAGACTCCAAATTTTAAGGCTTCAGATTATATGAATGCTTTAAGTGAAATTTTGCCTTTAAAATTCCTTGATTTTGTTTTGCTTAACTCTTCTGTCCCAAATAAAAGGATTCTTGAATTATATGAAAAAGAAAATTCTTTTCTTGTAAAAGACGATTTAAGTGAAAAACAATTGAATGGGACAAAAGTAATCAGAGCTGACTTAATTGAAAACATTGATTCAGAAAAAAAAAGAGTGTTATGGGAAAAAGTTGATTTACTAAGACACGACTCTGAAAAGCTTGCAGAAACAATTATTAATTCAGCCAAATAACTTTTTTTTTCACTGAGTTAATTGCCCTGTGTTTCCATCTATTTTTAGTGTTTTTTCTTTTCCATTCTCTTCCAAAGTTATGTAGTAAACCGGTCTGAATAATTTTTCTGCTTTTTTTACCACTGAATTAGGCCATAATCCTTTAATCATTGAATTGATTTCTTCAACTGAAAATTTTTCTTTTACTGCATTGCTGATAAAGCTTTCAGTAAAACTGCAGTTATTAACCGAATTAATTAATTTATGTCTTGGAGTAAAAGGCAGATCTATTTCTGAATTCAAAGAATACTGGATTCTTCCTTCTCTTTTTTCTTTTTTTACAAACCCTTTTTCTGCTAAAGAAGAAATAACTTTTTTTGCTTTTTCTTCGCTTAAATCCAGATTTTTTTCTGTTATTTCTTTTAATGTCTTTTTCTGCATTAATTGTCTGAAAACAAATGATTCGTCTTTATGCAGTAAGCTTGTTTTATTAAATCCTTTTGATTCAATGAATTTTCCTTGCCCGTAATGCATTAATTCTCCG
>JAHJUD010000036.1 GCA_018829335.1 Microcaldota archaeon
AGATTTGATAACTGCTGCATGGAAAACACAGCCCTGCCAGACTCTAATGCCATATCTCTAATCTGATACAAAGACAATTCTTTCACTTCATCACTTCAAAATAACAATATTGTTATATTGGAATGACAGAACAGTTTTTAAGGTTGTTCTTTTGGTTTTTCAATTTTATGTTGTGCCGGTAATTTTTACCCAAAAACTTGCTAACAGAAAAAATAAGTTTTCTTGTTATAATAAATTATAAAGCAATGCAAAAATGTTTAATGTTAAACTAAAACAATGTTTTGTTTGTTTTATTTATGTTGAAATTTTCTGAATCAAATTCTCCTCCAAGCCATTCAAGCATTTCTTTGTGTTCTTTGTGGTTTTTGTTTTTCAGAATCCTTAAAAGCTTTTCATAGCCTGATACTCCTCCGCAGTCTTCTGGCGGGCAGGCTCTTTCTCCTGCAATGCATTCAGAATAATTTTTTGAATCATCTTTTTCAAGAATTTTTTCTAAGTTAATTGTGTGTTTCCAGTTGTCTCCGAAATCATAATGATAACTGAATTTTTGTCCAGCTGATTTTATTAATTCGTTTATTTTAGTTTCCATACTGAAATTATTTTTTGGCTTGTTTTTTTCGTTGTTTTTAATGATTTCATTTACTTTATCAGTGTCCAAAATAACTGTGTCTTTGCTTAAATCTTGTTTTTCAAGCATTTTCATGAATTCAGGTGAATCAAAAATTTTTTTAAAGCTGGCTTCAGCTGGATTAAATCCTTCTTCTTCGCAAGTTATTACAACATTGCCAATTTTGAACTCAAATAAATGATAGCTTTCCCAGCCCATAACTATCTGGATTACATTATGCAAATCTTGAAAGTTTATGGAATCTTTTACCAAAAAACGTCTCCAGACAGCTGGCCTTACATCATTCAAGCTTATTTTTAATTGCAGTATTTTTGTCATTATTTAACCTCCAATTTTATTCTTTCCTGAAACTAATTTTAGATAATATTTCTTTTGATTTTTTTATTCCTTCTTCTGTCAGGTAAAGCGATTTGTTTCCAGGCCTGTCATTAACAAGCTTTTTTTCGTTTAATTTGTTTAGTATATTAAAGTCATATCCTTTCCATGCCCTTAAAATTTCTGTTCCATCAACAATTTTTTCTTTCCATGACTGCAGGAAAATCATTAACAAAGTAAGGTCTTCTAATTGCTCTTGGGTAATTTCATTGGTTTCCATTCCAATAATTTTATCACCAAAACCTTGAAATTCTTTTTGTTCTTCTTTTTCTTTAAATAACGTTAATGGTTTTATGTTTTTTGTTTCTTCGTTAATTTGTTTTCTTGTTATATCGTACTCGTATTCTAATGCAGTGTTTGTTTTTTCATCTTCGGCTTTTCTTGAGGAAACAAATCCATACAATGGCTTTAAGTAATTCCAGTCTTGTTTAAATTCAGTTTTTTCTTTTAAGTCAAGCTCTTTGATTATTTTTTCGTCTGTTTTATTTTTTGCCCGCATTTCCCTGGTTTTTATAATTATTTGGTTTTGAGTGTAATTTGATTTCTTGTATAAGTCAACTATGCCTTGAATAATACAGCCCATTCCTGCATGTTCTATTAAATTGCACATTTGGCAGATAGTCATCAAGTTTTTTTTGGAATTATTGTTTGGGTTTCCGTCAATATGATGAACTATCTGCCATTTTTCTGCCTTAAAGCCGCAGTACTGGCAGGCATAATCATCTCTTTCAAGTATTTTCATTCTGATTTGCTTCCATGTTTTCTTGCTTGTCCAGTCAAAAGCAACCGTTCTCCAGGAAACAGGGTTTGCAAATGAAGGAAATAATTTTTTCATTAAATTACCTTTTATTTTATAGCCTGCTGAATTCTTCGATTAATGCAGGCCGCCTCCTGTTTGACTCCCTTATTTCTTCCAAATATTTTTTCCATTCTTCAGTTTTGTTCATTTCATGCAATAATTCCTTTATTTTTTTGGCATACAAAAAGGCTGTTATATAAGAGTCTCTTTTAGCCATGTCAATGAATTCGTTAACAAGAGACTTATATATTTTGAGGGATTTTTCAGGATAGTTTTTTTTCAATGCTTTTGCAACCTTGCTTTTTGTTTTATCAAAATAATTGCCGTCAAGTTTCATTATTTCTTCAAAGGCTTTTTCAAGCATGTTTTCAAAAAGCAGTATGTCAATTAATTCATCGTCTTTTACCTTTGAAATCAGGTTTTCTTTTATTTTATTCTTGTTCTTGTGTTTTCCTAAAACTGCAAGTATTTTCCTGTATTTTTTAAGAGACGGATTTTGTTCAAAATGCAAAATCATTATTCTAAGCAAATCTTTCTTGTTTTTTTGCGACAAGTAAATTTCTTCAAGGAAATCATAAAGTTCGCTGTCATGCCATAATGTTTTAGGTTCTTGTTTTATTCCTTTTTCTGCTATTTGCACTGCTTTGTCAATTTGATTTTTTTCTTTCCAGAATCTTGCAAGAGGCAAAAAATCTTTATTTTCTTTGGCATTTTTTTCAAGCATTTCAAGGTATTCTTTTTCCATTCCGCTTTTCTTATAGATTTCAGTAAGGGCTTCCTCATAAGCGCTGCTTTCATATTTGTTTTTCTTCTTTGAAATCTTTTTCTTTAATTCTTCTATCAGAAAATCATATTCGTCTTTGGATTTTGGAACATTAATTGCCAGTTCTAAGCGGCCTTCTTCAAATCCGTAATCGTCTTTTTCATATCTACTAAGGTTTTCTAAAATTATTTTCTTTTTCTCTTCAAAGGACAAGTTTTGTTCTCCAAAAGCTTTCCCCAGCTCTTCAAGGCTTATCTGTACAAAAGTGCTGATGCTGGCATCAGAGTCATCAGAATCTTCTCCTGCTTTGACTACTTTTTCAATTATTTCCTTTAAGAGCTCACTTCTTGTTTTTGGAGGGCATTTCAGTATGCGTTTTTTTAGTTCTTCAAGTTCTCTTACAAGACCATGGACTTCATAATAATCGTAATCTCCTTCAGAAAGAATTTCTTTTATCTGCCTTTTAATTATTTTTTTAACTGTTAAGTTTTCATTTGAACCAGGCTTTGCTATTGCATTAATTATGTCAGCTTTTATTCCTTCATTTTCTTCCGCAATTTTGCATAATAATTCTTCCAGTTTTCTTTTTTCGGTTTTTGAAAGCTCTTTTTTCAAATCAATTGTTTCATGGTTTTCTAAAACTTCATTTTTTGTCTTTGATTTTTCATTAATCCATTTGTAAAGCACTGCAGTTATGTGCTTGCAGCAGTATCCTTCATATGGGCAATTGCATTTTGCATCAAGTTTTCCGTTTTCAATCCATAATTTTGTATCATATTTTCCCATGCTTCCTTCAACTTTTGCCATAATTTTTTTTCCTTTAACTCTGAAAGATTTTACCATTTCATTTTCATAATAATTAAGTCCTCTTGCAGCAATAATTGTTGAATCAGCAAAATCAATTATGTCGTCTTCGGTGATGTCTTTAAGATTCATTTTTTAGCCTCTTCATAATTTTTTCCAAATGCCCGTCATTCTGGATTGACTTGAATAATATAGTTTTCTTTGTTTTTGTCTTGAATGAAATTTGCATTCCATTGCTTTTTAGAAAGTTTTTTTCTGAAAACGGTAAACTGTTTTTTTCCAGTTTACTGCATATTTTTCTGTTCCAGTTGCTTCCAATATCCTGATTCAAGTAAGCATATTTTTTATAAAAATAATATGAAATAATATTTCCTTTAAATGTTACTATCACAGCAGTTGGCGTTGATTCCTGCAGTTTTTTGTTTTGTGTGAATAATTCAATTAAATGATTGTGGGCAGCCCTTGAACCGCTTGAGTTCCCATGCCCAATACAACAAAATATTTTTTTGCCTTTAACTGCAAGATATATTTGATGATAACTCCATCTGTTGTAATCCAGCAAGCATTTTGCTTTTTTTATTGCAGGCATCGGGTAAAGATGCACAGTGATTTTTTTGTCAACAGAATTCATTGTTTTTGTCATTTCTTCTGCTGAAACAAAATTAATTTTTTTAAGCGGAATGCGTAAAACTTTTTCTAAACCAAAAATATTGTCCAAAAACATTTTTTCTGCGTTCATTTAATCAATTTTTTTCTTTAATTTTTTGTCTTATTTCTTCTGCTAACTGGTTTAACTCTTTCAGGGTTTTGACTGCAAATTTTTCAAAATCTTTGCTAATTTTTTTTGTTATGAGCCGTTCTTCTTCTCCTATCCTGAATTTTTCTTCAAATTTCTTGTTTTTCAGGTTTTCTTTGTATTTGAGGTATTTTAACATGAATTCAGTTTTTTTTATGGCAGTTTTTTTCACTGAATTTATTGTTGCTGTTTTTTTTGCCAAATAATATAAGTCTATTATGTCTCTTGCCTTGAAGCCTTTTCTTGTCAGCAAAGCACGTATTTTTTCTGCTGCAATTTCTTTGAGGGTATAGCAGTAAAATTCAGGGCTCTCTACAGCCAGCATAAAGTATTTTGGGTAAAGATACTTGAAGTCTTCAGCGTGTTTTTCTGCTATTGCCTTTAATTTGCATTTTTTTGGTTTTTGGAATATTTTGTCAACAAAATTTAACTGAATTTTTATGAATGTTTTTCTTTTTTCTGTTGCTGAAGTATACCATAATTTGAATGTAACAAACCTGTTGCTTCCGCCTAATTGAACAAAATGCTTGTCTGATTTTGTTGGCTTGAATTCTAAGCCAAGTTCTTTTCCGGCTTTTTCAATTAATTCCATTATTTTGTTTATTTCTTTTGAAAGCATTTTTCTTATTTGGTTTTCTGTTTTGCCTTCAAAAAGTTTTTGGTTTATCCAAGTGAAATCTAAGTCTTCTGAAAACCTGTAATAGCCAAAGTATGCTTTAGTTAAGCAAGTGCCTCCCTTGAAAACAAAATTTTCAGCAAAATACTCTGATTTTGATAATTCAATCAGCAAACCCTGCAATAAAAGGTCTTTTTCTATTAATTCAATGCTTTTTATTTCAAGTTTTTCTGAAAGCCAGTTTAATGCTTCTTCTTTAATCATTCAAAATTCCCCTAAAATTTTGAATGATTCAAAAACTCGTGTTTTTGAATTCATTTTAATTCCTCTAAAGCTTTTCCTACTGATTTACTGTAATGTTTTGCGTATTTTTTTATTTTAGTTTTGTCTGCTTCGTCAGCCCATTCAATTATATAATCTCTTATTGTTTTATTGGATTTTCCAGCGTACTTGTTTATGTGAATTAAATCCAGGATTGTTTTTTCCAAGTCAGAGAAAATAATGTTTCTTTCTTTTTTTATTCCAAATCCAAATAATTTCCTGTTTAATTTTACGAATTTTACTTTTCTTCCAAGAATTTTTATTGGTTTTGGCCTAAATATTTTGTCTGATATAATATAATCTATTGTGAAATGCTCGTGGGTTATTGAATTCATTTTTATTGCTGTTTCCAGTCCAAAATACCAGTTTTTTACTTTCTTGTATTCCATTGCTTTGGAAATTGCCTCATAAAAGTTTACCCTGCCTGTTTTGTATTTTCTTTCTTCTATTGTTGGAATATAAAAGAATCCCCTTAAAATGCGCTCCACGTATTTGTAGAGATACAAGTATTTGATTGCCTTTTCATAAGGCATTTCAAGTTTAGCACACTCTTTTTTTAATTCTTCACTTGAAACAAAACGATTTTTTCTCAACAGCAATTTCCTTACAAAAAGCCCATATTTCATTTATATCACTATTATATTACTATAATAGAATTATAATATAAATTTATTGGCTTTTAAAATAGTTTTTTACTTTTTCTTTTAATTGTTCTGCCAGAATACGGTTTTTGTTTACTATCATTGGTATTCCGACTTTTTTTTCAAAGATTTCTGTGAATATTTTGTCTATGTTTAAGTCTTCTATTTTTTTTATTTTTTTGAATTCTTTGCTTACTTTTTTTATTATTTTGTTTTCAGTTAATTTTTTTAGTGTTTTATGTATTGCCTGGCATGAAACTTGCATTCCGTATTTTGTTTTTGTCCTTTCATGGATTTTTTTTGCGCTTAAAGGGCTTTCAAATGCAAGCAATGAAACAACTGCATCCTTTGAAGACGCTTTTTTTCCGTTAATGACAGGCAGAATAATATTTACAGTCATTTTCTGGCTCCTTTAAAGTAGCTTTTAATTTGTTCTTTCATTATTTCTGCTATTTCTGGGTTTCTTTGAATAAAAACTGCAATTTTTGTTTTTTTTCTGAAAACTTGTTCATAGAATGCATTCCAGTCAACTGATTCAACTTTTTTCACTGAATTAAAAAAATCGTCTGTTTTTTCTCTTATTTTTTTTGAATAAAAAACTTCTATTACAAAATTTCCGTATACAAGTATGTCACTGTGATTGTATGGTTTTACTCCTGTTTTGACTTTTGCTCCTGAATCCCTCCAGAATTTTTCGCAGAATAAATCCACTAGACTATTTCCTATAACTGCACCAAAAGCTGGCACAGACAAAAGAATTTCCTTGAATTTTCTGTACACATTTTTGTCAAGGAATAATGGAATCCAGTAATGAGCCCACTGCATGTACAAAACTTTTTTTCCTTCTATTTCAAAAATTTTACTAAATAAAACTAAAATGAATTCATCTACTTCTGCAACTGAATTCAAAACATATGTTTTTGGTTTTGATAATTCTTCTCCAAAAAAGTTTTCTTTGAATGAACTGGAAAATTTTTCTATTCCTTCAATCCAGTCAATGTTCAAAGAGTAAGTCCTTCCTTTTCTTGTTATTGTCTTGTTTTGTTCTAATTCTTTTAATACTTTGTGTACTGCCTGATATGAAACATTTAATGCTTTATTTCTTTTTATTCTTGAATGAATTTGTTTTGCAGTTAAACCCTGTTCTTCTGAAAGTAATGAGATTATTGCGTCTTTCGAAGAAAGCTTTTTTCCGTTTACTTCAGGCAGCATTAAACCAGCAATCATTTTTTCCCTTCTTCAAATACTTTATTTAATTGTTTCCTTAAATAGTTTGCCATTTCAGGGTTTTTTGTAATGCGCATAACTGAATGAGTTTTTGGCTCTGGCTTTAAGCCAAATTCATTGTACATGTCATTTAGACCTTTCCACTTGTTGTAATAATGTTTTATTATTTTTTTAGTTTCTTCAGCATATTTTACTTCTATTAGGTAGTTTTCCTGAACAATTAAATCCTCATTTATATCTATTGCTGTTCCTATTGGGGCACATACGCCTCCAACTTTACCATATTGGCTTTGAATCCATTCACCAAAAGATGTTTTTGTTCTGATAATACATTTTCCTTTTGGATTGGCATTAGACATTCTATAAAGGAGTTCTACTTGCTCAAACTTAAATTTAAACGGCCACCAACCATATTCTAAAGTGGCAACAACTTTTGGATCCTGAGAACCTTTAAATAGCTGCCTTGAAGCCAACAGCGCTGCTGCCGAAACATATAACTCAGTCATTGAATCAAATTCTATTTCTATTGACCCTGAAAAGTCTTCTGGAATAACTATTTTTTGATTCTGCAAATACTTTTGTTCTACTCTTTCCATCATTTTCTTTGATTTCTGAATCCACTCAAGGCTTAACAAATATTCTTGTTTTCTTCTTTCAATAATTTTATGATCTTCCATTTCCTTTAACAATTTATGAACTCCCTGATAAGAAATTTCAGTTGAATAAAGTCTTTGAAGCCTTGAATGAATGCTTTTTGCAGGCAAAGGATACTCATTACTCAACAAATCAATGATTTTCTGCTTTGTTGAAGCAGTCTCTGGATGCAGTTTAATCAAAGCCAGTTCATCAATCACTTATTCAACTCCCTATACATAACGTTTAAAAAACAGAATTTAAACTTAATCATTGAACTGCAGAAGCTGAAAAAAGGTTAAAAGCCATTGAATTCAACCTAAAAAAATCAGCCAACAATTTTCAACTAAAAAGTTGATTTTTGTTGAACTTTAAGTATATTAACATTAAAAGAAGAAATTAATTTATGATAATCAATGAAGTTGTTCTTGTAAGCGCATTAAACCAGAAAAGGCTTTCAGGCATAATCGTTTCTTTGTTGTTTCAGGAATGGCCTTTGACAGTAAAAGGAATCCAGAACAAAACAAAAAACAAGTTTTCAAAACAAGTTAGTTTGCAGGCAGTATACAAGGAAACCAAAAAACTGGAAAAAGAAAGCATTGTTTTGAAGTCAGACAAGCATTACAAGCTGAATTTGGTTTGGCTGAAAAAAATAAAAGAATTCAGTCAGAATGCTATTATAAAATATAAAGAAAAAGAAACAAATTTAGTTGGTTTGCCTTAAAGGAATTAAAATGAAGAAAAAAGTTTTTTGTGCGTTGTGTAAAACCAGAGAAGCTGTAGAGAAAGCCAGACAGGTAACAAAAGTTTATTCTAAGCCAAAAAAAAGTTTATTTTTGAAGAAAACAAAAACTAAATTAAAAGAAATACAAATATGCAGTGAATGCGC
>JAHJUD010000037.1 GCA_018829335.1 Microcaldota archaeon
AACTGAATTCATGGAAACAAAGCATGCATGAAAGAGAAGTGTTTGTTTACCTGCCAAAATTCAAGTTTGAAACAAAATATTTTATTGCAGAAAATTTAAGCAAAATGGGAATGCCAACAGCGTTCTCTGACAGTTCAGCAGATTTCACCGGAATGTTTGATTCAACTAAAACAACAGAAAACCTTTTCATCAGCCAGGTAATCCATCAGGCTTTTGTTCAGGTTGACGAAGAAGGAACTGAAGCCGCAGCAGCAACAGCAGTAATAATGGAAGCAACTTCTGCAATGCCTGACTACATTGAATTCAGGGCAGACCATCCATTTATTTTCATAATACAAGAAAATTCAACCGGCAGCATTTTATTCATGGGAAAAGTAACTGACCCAACAGTCTCTTAAGCCAAAGAAAATGCCTTGAAAATTCTCTGCAATGCAGTAAAGTTTGTCAGGACAGCAATTAAAGCCAAAAAGTAAACAACATACTGCAAAGAAAAAATTCCAGCAAGTAATGTTAGGAATAAAAGAAGCAAACGTTCAGGCCTTTCAAGTAAACCGCCTTTTAATTCTGATTCCAAAAACAGTTTTTCTTTTGCTGCAGCCTTAGCATAAGTTGTCATCATGCTTCCAAATAAAATAAACAAAATCCAGATTTTAGAGGAAAAATAAAAAACAGGCAATTCAACAAGGAACAAGCCAAACAAAACAAAAAATTCAGCAAAACGGTCAATTATTGTATCCAAATAAGCTCCTTTTTTTGTTGTTTTTCCCTGCACTCTTGCAACAGCACCGTCAATTAAATCAATTACAGCAGTAACAGCAAAAAAAACTACAGCCAAAACAAAATTGTCTTTCAACAAAAAATAAAAACAAAGCAATGCAGGAATCAAAGAAGAAAGAGTCCATTGATTTGGAGTAAAAGGAAGTTTTCCAAAAATCAATCCAGTTTTGATTGAAATGCTTTTGAATTTTTCTCTGTTTTCACTAATCATTTTATTTCCTTCACTTAACTTTTATATTTTTTAAATTTTTTCTATTTTTTCCTTTTTCTTTTTTTGGGCAACTTGCACTTTTTTTCTTTTCGGAAAAAGAAAAAAAGGGCAGTTATCTTTCTCTTTCCCCTTTAATGAATTCTTCAACCATGCTTTTGCAGACTGAATCAGGGAACTGATGCATTGGATGCTTCATAAAGTATGATGAGCACGAAGTAAGTTCTCCTCCAATACCCCTCTCTTTTGCAACCTTAATCGCACGAAGCGCATCAATGACTATTCCTGCAGAATTAGGAGAATCCTGAACACTTAAACGCAATTCTAATTCCAACGGAACGTCTCCAAATTTTCTTCCTTCCATTCTAATAAAACAAACTTTATTGTCTTTCTGCCAAGGCACATAATCAGAAGGGCCAATATGAATATTGTCTGCATGCATTTTTTGCGGTAATTGAGACTGGACTGATTCAGTTTTTGAAATCTTTTTGCTTTTCAGCCTCTTTCTTTCAAGCATATTTAAGAAATCAGTATTATGAACCAAAATATTTGAACAAATAAATCTTTCAAAAGGTTTTGTGCTTATATCATAAACATAAACTGCATTTGCATTAATTTTTTTTATTTTCTTTATTTTAAGAAAATGGATTCCGCCAGCACAAATCTGTTTAATTCTTTCCCTCTCTAAATGATCTTCAATTTTGTCTAACTGTGAAAGAACTATATAAGCTCTAACAGAACTATGCTTACGCCAAGTGGTTGATTTTATTTTCCACTTCTTAAACAGTTTTATGTTTGGAACTCGATGGTTTGCAAATTTCTTTAATTTATTATTGGCTTCATTCAAAACTTTGTTTTTGTAATCCTGAATAAAACCAACTTTATTTTTGAATAATTCCACATCCTCTTTTGAAGAAATAAATCCATGCCACGCATAATTTAGTTCGCTGTTGTAACCGCTTCTTTTCTCTGCATATTTTTCTTTGAATATGCTGGAATTTATACCTAACCTTAAAAACAAAGTTTGGATATC
>JAHJUD010000038.1 GCA_018829335.1 Microcaldota archaeon
GATTTTGCTTTCCCCTGAAAGGCAGTTTTTGCTTTCAAATAACTGGAGTTTTTTTGACTCCTTTGAATTAAATGGTGAAATAAACAAAAAAGAGCTTGAGGGGATTCCTGAAATAAAATTTGATTTCAATTCTGATTCAATTAAAGAAAACATTTCTGAACTGTTTTCTCTTTCAGAAAAAAACGCAAAAAGTTTTCTGAATAAAATAGCCCTTTCAAACATTTTATGCGAAAAAATAACTTTTCTTCCTTTTTCTAAAAATAAAATTTTTGATTCTTTTCTTGAAGCAGTTTTTTTCAGGAATAATTTTGCTTTTGAGAAAAAAAAGCCTAAATTTGATTCAGGTTTCACTGAAAAAAATAATTTTAGCAGATTAAAGAAAGCTGATTTTTCTTTTGTCTGGCCTGTTTTATTTTCTTTTCCTTTTTATAATTTAGGATTTGATTCAGTTAATTGTTCTTGTTGTAAGCCTTCCTCGCTTAACGAAAAAAACACTCTTCCTTCTTCTCTTGTTGAAGTGAAATTCACTGAAGATGCAATTTATTTTGAATCCTCTAATATTGTTTGGTCTGAGTTTTTCCATTCAGCTGCTTCAGGAAAAGAAAAAAGAATTAAGAGAATGAATGAATGGAAATTAAAAGAAGTTCCTGCAGGGCCTTTTTTCAGAAATGATGTTTTAAGGATCCCTTTTGATGATTCATTAAAGCTTTTCAGGGAAAAAAAAGCTGTTTTTTTGTCTGACCATGATTTAATCTGGTTTTGCAGGAAAAAAGAATCTTTTTTGTCAAGAGAACTAAATGAATTAAACAAGAAAATCCTGTTTTTTGGCGCTAAATTAGAGGAACTGGAAAAAAATTCAATTAAAGAAAACGGGCTTGCTTTTTCTATTTATTTAACTAATGACCCTGAATTCAGTTTTTTTTCAGAATACAGGAATTCACTGAAAGAAATATTTTCTTCTGTTCCTTTTATTTTATCGTCTCATTCAACTGCTTTTTTTGATTTTTCTCTTTCAAATTCAATTAAATGCATTTCTTCTTCTTTTTTAGCCAAATTCAGGGATTTTTCGCTTTCAAATTCAACCAGTTCTTTTATTTCAAAAGACTCTGTTTTAATTGACTCAGATAACCCTTTGGATCTGCTCTTAGAATTCTCTAAAACAGAAAAAATTCCGGTTCCCGAGCTGTTAATTCAATAAAAACCCCTTAAACTGCTTCTTTTTTAAGTCTTTTCCAGTACTTTTTACTATATAATTTTCGGATTTTTCTGGTTTTAATTAAACAGTTAATTTGGTGTGTTTTATGAATTTAGTAAATGATTTAACAAGATTTGAAAAAACAAGGCTGGTTAGTGCAAGGTCTTTTCAGCTGTCTTTAGGAGCGCCTCCTTTGGTTAAAGCAGACAAAGGAGAGTCAATGCTTGACGTAGCAAAAAAGGAATTATTTGAAAAAAAGATTCCTTTGGCTGTCATCAGAACATTTCCTTCAGGGGAAACAAAAAAAGTTGAAGCTTAAGGTGATTTAAATAGGTAAATCTGTTCCAAGAGGAGTTAAAGTAAAAGCAGAAATCCTGCTGAAAGAAAGAAATGATTTTTCCAGGGATTTTGAAAAAAACAAGGAAATAATCAATTCAATGGATTTAGAGCTCTCAAAAAAAATAAGAAACCTTGTTGCAGGCTACATTACAAGAAGAATGGGTTCTGAAGAACAGTAATCAGTTTTCGTCTAATGTTTTCAGCATTGAAGCCCCTTCATTTTCTTTGTCTCTTGTTATTTCACAGTATTCTGCTGAAGCTGCTTTCTCCATTTCTGAGTCATGAGTTATAACAAAAATCTGGTCAACTAAATTTGGCAGATGTTCTTTCATCATTAAACTTAATTTAATTACTGCATTTTTATCTAAATTGTGTGTTGGTTCATCTAAAATCAGCCAGCTTAAATTCTGTGTTAAAACCAGGGAAAAAGCAACGCGAATGCATATTGCTGCAGCGCTTCTCTCTCCTCCGGACAAAATTCCTTCAACCCTTATCCATTTCCCGTTTTTTTCCTTTACTTTTATTTCATAATTGCCTTCTTGTATTTCCATTTTAGCTGAAGTAAAATCTCCATAAGGATAAATTCTTGCCCAGACATCATCCATTGCCTCGTTAACTGTATTAATCATTTCTTTTCTTAGTTCTGCTTGTGTTTCATTCAGTGCATTATTGAATAATGCAAGCTTTCCTAAACTGAATTCTCCTTTTGTTATTTCTTCCTGTGTTTTTTTTATTCTTTCTTTTTCTTTCTCTATTTTTTCAATGTTTGATTTAACGCTTGCAATCAATTCATAATTCATTTTGATTTCTTTTTCTGCTGATTCAATTATTTCTTTAAGTGAGGCAAGGCTTTCCTTTTTTTCTCCAAGCATGCCTTCAATGTAATCAATTTCTTTTATTGTTTTTTCAAGTTCGTTTAATTCTTTTTTCCATTGACTGCATTTAAAAAATTCTTCAATTAATTCAATTCTTTTTTCTGCTTCCCTTATTTTTTTTTCTGTTTCCTTTAATTGTTCCTCGCTGAAGTCTTTTTTTCTTTCACTTTCTTGTTCCTTTAATTCCCTTATTTTTTTTTCGGTTATTTCAATTTCTTTTTCTGTTTCATTTATTTCCCTTAGTTTTTCCTTTAATGAAATTGTTTCCTTTATTTTTTCTTCAGCCAAACCAAGTTCTTTTTCTTTTTCTTTAAAAATTTCTTTTGCCTTCCTTATTTTTTCTTCCATTTCTTTTTCTTCTTTTTCAAGCCCCTGGTTTATTATCCTGATTCTTTTTTCTTCTTTTTCGTATGAATTAATTATTTCAATTCTTTTCTCTTTGCTTAATTTCGTTGAACATACAGGGCATCCTGATTCAGTCCTGCTTATTTTCTTTATGTTTTCTTCTATTTCTTTTATTCTGTTCCTGTTTGCTGAAAGCCCTTCTTTTGTTTCAATAACCTTTTTTTCCTCTGATGTAATTTTTTCTTCTGTTTCTTTAAGGTTTTTTTCAATTTCAGTTTTCTTTTCCTTTAATTCACCGGCTTTTTCGTTTATTTTTTCTTCTGTTTCAATGCCTTCAGGAACAAAACTTTTTTTTCTTTTTTTTTCTTTTTCAAGGAATTCTGTTTTTTCTTTTTCTGCTTTTATTCCTGCTTCAATAACTGAAATTTCTTTTCCTGTTTTTTCCATTTCTTTTTTCTTTTCTTTCAGTTCCTTTAATTTTTGTTCTTCTTTGTCTTTTTCTCCTTCTTCAATTCCCTGAATTTTTTTTTCTGTTTCGGCAATTTTTGATTCAAGCCTTACTATTTTTTCCTTTGTTTCCCTGAATTTTTTTTCTTTTTTTTCCAGTTCTTCTGTTTCTTTAAGGTTTTTTTCCATTTCCTTTTTTTGCTCTTCCCTTTTTTTTTCCAGTTCTTTTATTTTTTCTTCTTTTTCTTCTTTCTGCCTTTTGAGTTCATTTAAGGCGTTTTCATCAAGTTCTTCTGAGTCTTTTTTCATTTCTTCTTTTTTTTCGTCTACTCTTTTCTTTATCCTGTTTATTGCAGAAATGTTTGTTTTTCTTGCTTTTTCGTATTTGTCTAACTCTAAAATTTCATCAAACTTTTTTTTCCTTTCCATCGGGCTTAATTTAAGGAAAAAATCTATCTGGTTTTGTTCAGAGTAAACTGCCCTTGAAAACAATTCGTAATTCATTTCAATTATTTCTTTTATTCTTTGGTTTACGTCATTGGGTTTTGGACCTGCAATAAGTTTTCCTTCTTCCAATAATTTTGCCTGGTTTGCGTTTTTTCCAAGAAAAACCTTTCTTTCAACCAAATAATTTTTTCCGTTGTAGTCAAATTCTAATTCCACTTTTGCTTCTTCCATTTGGTTTGGCTTGTTCATTATTATTTCGCTGAGTGAAACAGACTTGGAGTTAAGTAAAGGGTATGTTCCAAACAACGCATAACACATTGCTTCAACTACAGTGCTTTTTCCTGCGCCGATTATTCCTGTAAGTACATTGGTTCCTTTGCTGAACTCAAATTCAGAGTTTTTATGGCTTTTCCAGTTATACAGCCTGATTTTTTTGATCATTTTATCTATCTAAATATGCCTGTAGCTTCTTAAAAAAAGAACCAACAAAACAGCCAGTTATGTATAACTGCCTTTTAAGAAAAGGCAAGTTGCTAAAATGCAGGGCATAAAGCCCGGCTGCCTTTTAAGAAAATGTAAATTGCCAACAAAATTAGAGTAAGTTCATGCCAGTGTTTTCCACTGAACTTACGCCTTTAATTTCTTTTAAAGCATTTTCTATTTGTTCTGTTATTCCTTCAGTGCCTTTTGCTTCTACAACCAAAGCAAATTCTATTGCTTCCAACCCAAATGCAATTGGAGTTCTTTTCACTTCTTTTAATTCCCCGAATTCAGGCATTTTTTCTTTTATTTTTTTTTCCACTTGGCTTGTTTCTTCTATTCCTTCAGGTGACACCCTGTAAATTAAAATCATTTTTCCCATTTTTATCACTTATGGCCCGATAAATCCGCATTCACTGCATTTGTATTCTTTTGTTGTTGTCTTGCAGTGATCGCATCTGGTTATTGTGGTTTTTTCACATTTAGGGCACTTGAATTCAGTGAAATCAAAGTTTACTTCTTTATTGCATGAACTGCATGTCTTCATTTTTATACACCTTGTTTACTTTAAGTTTAAATAATCAGTTTTATACAAATTATTCTGTTAATATTCTGTAATATTAACTTTAAAAACGTTAACCAAACGTTTCGCCGTTTGAGCACTAACCCGCTTCTGTGCGGGTATAACAGCGCATGGCACAAGGCCATGCTAGCGCGGGTTTATCCCGCGCGCTGGTGCCAGCTGACAGTGGCAGCTGGGCCCGTGGCGCAATTGGACAGCGCAATCCGCTTCGGACGGATAGGCTGGGGGTTCGAATCCCTCCGGGCTCGCATTTTATTGAGTTAAAAATATAAATAAGTTTATTGCTTTTTGTTATATGCCTTTTTTTGATAAACGCTTTGATCTTTTTTTGATAAGTTTTTTGACTCTTTTTTTTGAGCTTGCAATGATTCGATGGATTCCAGGAACTGTAACAACAGTTTCTTATTTTACTAACATTATTCTGATTTCATCTTTTTTTGGAATGGGTTTGGGGGCACTTCTTGTAAAGAAAAAGCAGCTGCTTTTATATCTTCCGATAATTTTTTATTTTTTGGTAATTTTTGCTGTTGTCTTTAAGAAACTCGGCCCTTCAGCTGAAACAGCATTACAGGATTTTATTTTCATAGATTCTACCGGCAGTTTTTTGTCAATTTTTTTGGTGATCCCTTTAATGTTTTTTTTAAATTTTTTGTTTTTTGTTCCTTTAGGTCAGGTTCTTGGAAAAAATTTTGATAACTTTAAGCCGTTGGATGCTTATATTATCAATATTTTTGGCGCAATTGTTGGAATAATTGCTTTTACTTTAATTTCTTTTTTTTCTTGGCCTCCTTTTGTCTGGTTTGGAATTGGAATAATTTTATTGTTTCGTTTTTTTAAGGGGAAAAAAATTCGTGTTTATGCTGGCACAGCATTTCTGGTAATGGCTCTTATTGTAATTGCTGTGTTTTCTGCCACAGAAACATGGTCTCCTTATTATAAAATATCAGTGGAACCAGAAAATGAATACAATTATTTTTCTTTGGAAGTAAACAATAACTACTATTTAACGGCTTCAAAATTTGATGAAGAAACTGTTTCTAATTCTGAGGCAGCAAGAAACTGGAAAGAAATTTATAATCTGCCTTATCGTTTTATTCAGCCAAAAACTGTTTTAATAGTTGGATGCGGGGGTGCAAATGATCTTTCGCTTGCGTTAGAAAATAATGCAGAAAGCATTGACTGCATTGAAATAGACCCAAAAATAGTTGAATTTGCAAGGATTCTCAGAAAAGACAGACCTTACGATGACCCGAAAGTTACTGTGTTTATTGATGATGCAAGGTCTTTTATAAGGCATTCAAATAAAAAATATGACTTGATTGTTTATGGTTTTTTGGATTCTCATAGACTGTTTGCTAATATGGCTAGCGTAAGATTGGATAACTTTGTTTATACAAGAGAGGGCTTAATGGAAGCCAAAGAACATCTCAATGAAAATGGGGTAATTGCATTATCTTTTTATGCTGGAAGACCTTGGATTTCTCAAAAGCTTTATGATGTCTTGCAATCAAATTTTTCTCAGGATCCCTTGGTTTTTAGCAATGATAAATTGCCTTTTGAAAAAGTTTTTATTGCTTCAGATAACAAAGAAAAACTCACGCAAACTGAAATTGAAGGCTTTACTGAAGAATCAGAATTATTGAAGAAGAATACTAGTTCATACAGAATGCCAGAAGATGACTGGCCGTATTTGTATTTAGGCACTAATTCAATTCCTTTTGAGTATCTTTTAATACTGCTTTTTATTTCTTTTTTTTGCATACTTGCTGTAAAATTAACTGTAAAGCCTTTTGAAAAAGTGATTGCAAACAGTCACTTCTTTTTGCTTGGTGCGGCATTCATGCTTTTGGAGACAAAAAGCATTGTTGAATTCTCTTTGTTATTTGGCGCAAGCTGGATTGTAAACTCTATTGTAATAACAGCTATTTTGTTAATGATTCTTTTAGCTAATTTTTATTTAATAAAACGCAATCCTAAAAACATAAATTTATTTTATTTCTTGCTTTTAATTTCTCTGGCTGTAACCTACTTTTTTCCGCCAAAGGCATTTGCATTTTTAAGCCCGGAAATGAAATTGCTGGCATCTTCTTTTGTTGTTGTATTACCTATATTTTTTGCAGGACTTGTTTTTGGTTTCCTTTTTAAGCGAAGTAAAACTCCCAGTACTTCTTTGGGGCTAAATTTGATTGGTGGCGTGTTAGGCGGCTTTTTGGAATACACTTCTCTTTTATGGGGCATAAACAATCTAGTTGTATTTGCTTTTGTAATTTATGTTCTTTCTTATTTTTTTGCAATAAAGCAGTTTAGGGACAGTAATTAATTCCAAAAAGTGATTTTTAATTCAAATTATTTTTCTTTCAGGTATTTTGACAAAAATTCCTGCACTTCTTTTTCTTTGTAGATTTTTTCAAGTTTTTTTCCTGAATAAATTTCGTGCCTTTTTTTCATTCTTTTTGAAAGGAATTTTTTTGGGTTAACTTTAATTTGTTTTTCAATGAATTCTTTTACAACACTTTCAGCCTTTAAATGCTTTCTTTTCACTATTGCATGGTAATGGCCTTTGATTTTTTTTGTTTTCTTTTTTCCGTGTTTTTCAATGAATTTTTCTGCATGTTTTTTCATTGTTTCAGGAGGGCCTTTAATCATTTTTTCTTTTCCTAATTTGCTTTCTTTTACTTCAACCAGTAAAAGCATTTTCTTTTTTTCATCACTCCAAAACCTTTCCCTTAAAACAGTGAAATCGTTTTTTTCCAGTTCTTTTTTCAGTTTGCCCAGAAACCTTCTCATCTGGCCGAATGTTACGTCTTCATGGATTTTTTCATAAGCTGATTCCACTAAAATAATATTTTTGTTTTTGTTTTTTTCTCTGAATTCTTTTTTAGTCAAGATTTTGACTGGTTTAGGGAAAAAAAAGCTGATTGAAGGTTTATTCAAAAACTTTTTTGCCTGTTTTTTGAGTTTTTCATAAACTTCTTTTGAGACTGCTGCAGCAGTATTTCTTCTTTCATCTGTCGGGTCAATAAAAATCAGGCTGTTGTTAAATTTTTGCATTAATTCTTTTTCTTTTTTTGCGTTGGTTTTTTCAGTTAATGAAATTACTTTTCTTTCTTTCCATAAAGAAATTTTTTTTAGTGCATTTTCAAATGTTTTGTATTTCAGAATTACAAGTTCAGCCAGATAACCTGAAAATCCTTGGACTTTTAGTTCTGCCCCATAACATCCAATCCCTTTCAGGAATTTTTTCATAAGCCTTATTTCGTTTCTCTGATTTTCCTTTAATTTTTCCTGTATAAAGTTTGTATGGAATGGAGTCCTGTCAACTGAAGACAGCATTTCCTGTGTTGATTCTATTTTATAGGATGGAATTAATTCAACTTTATGTCCTTCTATTTCTGTTTTAACATAAGGGTGTTCGCCAAAATCTATTTCCCAGTTTTTTCCTGCTATCTTTTTTGCTATTTTTAGCCCTTCTTTTATGAATTCTTTTTTTTCCATTTTTTTGTCGAATAAAACAAAAATGTCTATGTCTTTGTCGTCTTTTAAATGAGTGTTTCTTGAAAGGCTTCCTGCTAGAATCGCTTCAATGTGTTTTCCTTTAATTGAATTTATTTTTTTTATTATTTTGTCTTTTATTTCATTTTCTTTTATGATTTCTTCTTTTGACGGAATTATTTCTTTCAGAACTTTTTCCTTGATTTTTTGAATTCTTTTTTTCATAGAAACCATTAAATATTATGTTTAGCTATTTAATATAGTTTTTATTAAAAAAGTGGTTTTATGGCTGAAATAGAAGAAATCGGTTTTAATCAGGAAAAGAAAAAAAAAGAAAAGCCTTTAGTTAAGCTTTCTGGTTTGAATCTGGTTGAATCTTATTCTTTAATTGAAATTTATGAAAGATACCCTAATTATTATTATTATGTTAAAGAGCCGACTTTATCAGATAAAGAAAAATTGTTTGGTTCTGTTCTTGAAAACGTTATTTTAAGAAAGGCTTCTGTTCCTGACCTTGCCTCAAAGCTTGATTTGTCAAGGGATTTTTTGAATGAATTAAACAACCAGATAATTCATGAAATAGAAAAACAGAATCTGCTTCATGTGATTCCTGAACAAGAAGTAATGGAGGAAATAAAAAAATCTTTTTTGTCTTTGACCAGAAAACGTCTTGATTTCATTGTGCATCCAAAAGAATTAACTGATTTTGTTTTGAATAAAACTTTAGGTTATGGTTTTTTGTCTGATTTAATGGATGATGACTGGCTTGAAGAAATAATGGTTAACGGCTATGACAGGCCTGTTTTTGTTTTTCATAGAAAATACGGCATGTGTGAAACAAATCTTTTAGTGAAAAAAGATGGTTTTATTCCAAGGCTTATTTATAAGATTGCGCGAACAGTTAACAGGGAACTTAACGACAATCATCCTTTGCTTGATGCAAGACTTCCAGATGGTTCAAGGGCTAATGCAACTTCTCCTTATGCTACCCCTTTTGGCCCAAGCCTTACTGTAAGAAAATTTTCTAAAGTGCCGATAACTATAGTTGATTTAATTAATAACGGCACTTTGAGTGCAGAGCTTGCAGGCTTTTTGTGGGTTATGGTTGAAGGATTTGGAATTGCTCCAATGAATTTGATTATTACCGGAGGAAGCGGTACAGGAAAAACTTCTACTTTAAATGCTTTGTCTGTTTTTGTCAGAAAAGAGGAAAGAATTATTACTTTGGAAGACACTCCTGAAATTTTTTTGGGTGAAAGAAAAAACTGGATTCAAATGGAGGCAAGGCCTTCAATTTCAGGAACCCAAGAGCTTGCAATGGATGACCTGCTAAAAAACGCTTTAAGAATGCGTCCTGACAGGTTAATTGTAGGTGAAGTAAGAGGAATTGAAGCCCAGACTCTTTTCACTGCAATGGATACAGGCCATAA
>JAHJUD010000039.1 GCA_018829335.1 Microcaldota archaeon
GTTGAATAATTTGCTTTCCATCCAAGTTTTTCTATTTTTTCTGTTGAATAATTTCTTTCTCTTATTAATCTGTCAATGTGTTCTTTTGTCACAATGCCTTTCCATATAAAAGAAAAAGTTTTTGCAAGAAAAACTGGAAGATGTTTTACTTGTTTTTCTATTCCTAATTCTTTTTGAATTAACTTATAAATCTGCAGCAGGCTTTTTCCTTCTTTTTCTGCTATAATAAATGTTTCTCCTTCTGTTTCCTCTTTTTCAATGCAAAAAATTATTGCTGAAACCAAATCCTTATAGTAAACTATCTGAAAAGTATTGTTTCCTTTTCCAATCAAAGGAAAACCTTTTTTTATTAATTTAATTATTTCTTTCCAGTACTTGTTTGGCCCTAAAACTAAAGCGCTTCTCAAAATTGTCACCGGAAGAAGTTCCTGGAATTCATTAACTTTTTTTTCTGCTTCAGCTTTTGTTTTCTCATATGGTGTTTTAGGGTTTAATTCAGTTAATTCATCTGCTTTTGCTTTGATGTCTCCCATCACTCCTGTTGTACTCAAATAAATGAATTTTTTCACTTTTGCCTGAACACATTTTTCAAGCAGTTTTTCTGTTCCTTTAACGTTGACTTCCTTTAAGTATTCCATTTTTGTTTTTTCGTCAAGCAAGGCAGCCAAATGAATTACCGCTTCAGCTTCTTCAACTAAATCCAAATGCTTTTTGTTTAATAAATTCTGTCCGCTATCCAAATCAAAGCCAAAAACTTCATGATTTCTTTTCTTTAGCTCTTCTACAAGTTTTTTTCCTATAAAGCCTTCAGAGCCTGTAACCAAAACCTTCATTTAATCCCATTAAATTAATGAGAAAAGCTTATTATTAATTTACTATTGCATTAAATTATTTTATGGAGAAAATAATTGAAATTGACGGCCGTTCAGGAGGCCAGTGCCTTAGGACTTCCCTTGCCTTGTCTTCTATTACAAAAAAACCTGTTCTTGTATTCAACATTCGCGCTAACAGGCCAAAAAAAGGCCTCGCCCAACAGCACCTTACAGGATTAAATACTCTTGCAAAAATTTCTAAATCAAAAGTTAAAGGAAATTTTCTTGGATCAGATAAAGTTGTTTTTTATCCAAAAAAAATCAAGCCAGGAAATTATGGGGTAAATATAGGAACAGCAGGTTCAATTACCCTCCTTCTCCAAACCATTACCCTTCCATTAATTTTTTCTGAAACAAAAACTTCTTTTAGAATTTTTGGCGGAACAGACGTGCCTTTTTCTCCTTGCTTTAATTACTCTAAAGAAGTGTTTTTTCATTTTCTTTCTTCTATGGGAGCAAAATTTTCTTTGAATTTAAAAAGAAGAGGCTATTTTCCCAAAGGAAATGGCTTAATTTCTTTTTCTAAAATTTCTTCTAATCTTCCATTAAAGCCTTTTTATAAAGTTGAACAAGCTGAACTTGATTTCATCAAGATTTTTTCTCATTCAACAGGCTTTCCCAAAGAAACTTCCTCTAATCTTTCAAGTGCAGCAAAAAAATTTTTAAGTGAAAAAATTCCTTCAGTTGGTTTTGATGAATCAATTGAATTCAATGAAGCAATAGAAGAAAAAGGCGCTGGAATTTCTTTGGTTGCAGTTTTCAGAGACAGGACAAGAGTTGGGAGCAGTGCATTACAGGAAAAAAAAGAAAGCCTTAAAGCAGGCTCTCTTGCAGCAGAACTTTTAATTAAAGAAATTGAATCAAAGAAACCAATTGACATGCATTTAGCTGACCAGTTAATTCCTTTTATGGCTTTAGCCAAAGGTCATTCAACTTTTGAAACCTCTTCTCTTTCACACCACACCTTAAACAACATTTCTGTCACAGAAAAATTTTTGGACGTAAAATTTGAAGTTAAAGGAAAAATAAACGAGCCTGTAGAAATTTCAGTTGAAGGAATTTCTTTTAAGGGAATACAAAATGAATGAACAAATAAAAAAAATTTTAATTATGATTCTAATCATTTCTCTTCTAGTTATTTTTGTGTTAGCCTTATTAGGTTCAACTAACATAATTAATTTCTGGATTGCGGCAATTTTAATAGCAGTTTTTGCTTTTTTTATTCTTCCAAAATTAAATAAATAATTTGTTAAGTGTTTTATAAGTAACAGATTGGCATAAATTTTATTTCTGTTTCGCCAATTTTTGTTTCTGCCCAGAGGTTTTTCGTGAGAACTACTCCTCTATTAGGTTTATATGCAGTAATAAAGCTTCTAAAACTTCTTGAAATAGATGGTTTTTTCATTTCAGAGAATTTTACTTCTATTGGCACTGTGTCATTGCCAGAAGTAATAATGAAATCAACTTCTGCCTTGCTGAGAGTTCTCCAATATTTCACTCCTGTTTCGTCTTGTAATGTGTTTATTAGGCCTGAAAGCACAAGTCCTTCTGCAAGTCTTCCTCTGTCTTCCCTGAATTCTAATACATTGAAGTTTTTTATTACATAGTTTCTTAGTCCAGAATCCAAAAAATAAGCTTTTGGGTTCTTTTTCAGTTCTGTAGAAAGGTTTTTGTAAAACGGAGGAAGCAGTTTTATCACATATGTTTCTTCCAACACGGATAAAAATCTTTTAATTTCTCTATAATAGCTCTTAGAATCTGAAGCCAATGATTCAAAATTCAATAATCCTGCGTGCTGTGCTGCGAGAAAACCTACAGTCTTTCTAAATGTCATTACATCGGTTATTTTTAGCAGCTCTATTATATCTTTGTTTATGTAAGTGTCATATATATTTTTTAAAATAGTTTTTTTTGTTTCTAAATCGTGTGTTTTTATGACTTCAGGGTAGCCTCCAAACAACATATATTCTTCGAAGAGTTTTAATATGTCTTTTAGAAATATGTCTTTTTCTAGATCTAGATTCTTTCCTTTTAAAATATAATCAACTACTGCTTTGTTTTTCTCATTGTAGATTTTTCCCAACATTCTGTTTTTAGCGTTTATAAATTCGCCAAAACTAAAAGGAAACAAAGTAAAATAAAAAACTCTTCCTACAAGATACTTTGCAGTCTTGTCTGTTAACTCAAGAGAAGAAGAGCCCGAAATAATGAATTTAATGTTTGGAAAGAAATCATACAATATCTTTAATATTTTCCCGCCATTTGGCACATATTGATATTCATCCATAAAGATGTAGTATCTTTCATTATTGTTTGGCGTATAACTTCCAATAAATTTTTTTGGGTCTTTTGTAAAGGATTCAATCACTTCAAAATCATCGCAATTTAAAAAAACAATGTTTTTTTCTGAAACTCTTTTTTGAATCAAATATTCTTTTAGCATCAACATTAAGGTTGTTTTCCCTGCTTGTCTTGGTCCTTTTATTGCAAAGATTTCTTTCCTGTTTGCCCACTTCTTTAATTTTTTAAGAATATTTCTTGCATAAATGTCATCCATAACACTATTATTATTGACAATATTTAAATATTTATCGTTTAGAATCAATACCTAACTTATGGGTTTTTTTGGGGTGTTTTGTTCTCTTTATTTTCATCCAAAATTAAATAAATAAACTAACAATCAACTGCGGGAAAGCCAAGTTAATTAATACGCCTACAAAAATAAATGGCCCGAATTTTGGCAGTCCTCTGAAAACAAACAATTCTTTTATTCCTGTTTTTTCCAGTTCTTTTTTTTCTTTTTCTCCTAAAACTCCTTTAAACCCTAATTTTAGTTTTTCTAGTGTTTCTTTTGGCGTAAATTCCACTGCAATTACTTCATCTTCTTCCATTTCCTGCAGAGAAATTTTTTTCAGAAAAAACTCTTTTTTTATCCCTTTTTCTAA
>JAHJUD010000040.1 GCA_018829335.1 Microcaldota archaeon
AGAAGTGCATTAGACCAAGAACTAGTAAAAGAAATAAAAGAAGTGAATTCTGCTTTGAAACCAGATTTAACGCTCTTGGTTCTGGGAGCAGACATTGGACAAATAGCAGGAAAACAAGCTAAAGCATTCCATGAAAGCGTTGGAGTAAATGGAGTAATAATAACTAAAATGGATGGTTCAGCTAAAGGAGGAGGAACATTAATTGCCTGCTCTATCACTAATGCACCAGTTTATTTTATTGGAACAGGAGAAAAAATGCAGGATTTGGAAGAATTTGACTCAACAAGATATTTAAGCAGAATAATGGGTTATGG
Organism: Microcaldota archaeon; assembly: GCA_018829335.1. Lineage (GTDB taxonomy): Archaea > Iainarchaeota > Iainarchaeia > Iainarchaeales > 1-14-0-10-31-34 > 1-14-0-10-31-34. The sequence continues at coordinate 315 of JAHJUD010000040.1, forward strand.
AGATTTACAAGGACTGCTGGAAAAAGTAAAAGAAGCAACAGAAGATGAAGAAGTTGACTTAGAAGAATTAATGAAAAAAGAATTCAATTTAGACATTTTTTACAAACAGCTTAAAGCTGCAAGAAAAATGGGGCCGTTAAATAAAGTAATGGATATGATGGGAATGGGCCAGCAGATTCCAAAAGAACAAATGGAATTAGGAGAAGAAAAATTAGATGCTTTTAAAGTAATAATGGATTCAATGACACAAAAAGAAAAATTAGAACCAGAGTTATTAAATCATTCAAGGATTCAGAGGATTGCAAAAGGAGCCGGAAAAAAAGAAGAAGATGTAAGAGAATTAATTAAACATTACAAGCAGATGAAGAAAGTTTTTAAACAAATGAAAAAATTGTCTGACCCAAAAATGCTTGAAAAAAAAGGGGCACTAGATAAATTAATGAAAAAATTCGGGAAAAAAAAGAAAGTAAAATTCAGGTAAAAGGTGATTGAATGAAAGTAAATTTAGGTTCAGAGAATCCTGTCAAAATTAAGGCAGTAAAAAACGCTTTTGGAAAATACTTTAAAAAAGTTGAAGTAAAAGGAGAAAAAACCAAATCAGAAGCAAGAGACCAGCCGTTAAATCTGCTTGAAATCATTAACGGCGCAAAAAGCAGGGTGCAAAAAAACTTTTTTGACTGCGATTTTGCTGTTGGAATTGAATCAGGAATAATGAGTTTTCCTTGTGATTCAGGTTATATGGAAATAACTGTTGCAGTCATATTTGACGGAAAACAATTTTTTCTTGGAACAAGCCCTTTATTTGAATACCCAAAAAAAGCAGTTGAATTATTGTTAAAAGAAAGAGACGATGTTACAACAGCTTTTGCTAAATTATTTGGAAAAGAAAAAGATTTGGGAAGAAAGCAGGGCGCAGTAGGAGAATTAACTAAAGGAATAATTGACAGAACAAAATTCACTGAACTGGCCGTAATAATGGCTTTAACTAAAATTGTAAGCAAAGAATTTTTTGAATGAAAATTATTTTTTTCGTGCTTTTATTTTCTCTGAAAAATAAGGCCATAAATCCCTGATTTCTTCTTTAGTAAAATTAAGGCGTCTGGCTCTTGCTCTGAAAACTTTTCTGCTTGTAATAAATCCTGAATCAATTTGCCTATTCAGTGAAGCAATTCTTGAATCATTCTCTTGCAGGGCACTTTTGTTCTTCTTTCTTTGAATTTTTTCTTTAAGTTCTATCTTAAATGATTCCCATAAGCTTGCAGGCGTAGAACCCCAAAAACCCAAAGAATTGCATTTCCTTAAAAATAACCCGTAATCAGAAAGATTTCCTGAATTAAATGCTTTTCTTAAAGCTTTTATTCTCTGGACTCTTGAAGCAGAAACAGTAATCTGAATTATTGATTTTCTTCTTTCAAGTTTAAGGTTTGGTTTTACTGCAGGTTTTCTTCTCATAAAACAACCAATGTCTAATAAAGGTTTTAATTATTGCCTGCATTAATTATTCTGGATTGAAATGATTTTGTTATTAAAACAGGCAGTGATTTTGATTGGAAGCCTGATTGGAGCATACACTGATTTTAAGACAGGCTATATTTATGATAAAATCACTTATCCGATGATTGCAATAGGAATTTTATTGAATTTGTTTGAGTTAGGAAAAGAAATTTCTTTTGAGAATTTTATGAGTCTTTTTTCTGTCGGGATAATTGTTTTTGTTTTAGGTTATGGAATGTACTGGTTAGGCAAGATAGGTGGAGGAGACGTGAAAATTTTTACTGCAATAGCCCTGCTGATTCCGTTTGAAGAAGGAATTTTTCCTTTGAATATTTTTGTTTTAAATGCATTAATCTGGGCAGGAATTGCGTCACTTGTATTTTATGGAGTATATTATGTCATAAAATACGCAAGAAAAGGGATTAACTGGAAAGAAAATCAGGAAGGAATAAAAAAAGCAGCTGGTTTAGGAATATTGATTTTGTTTTATTTTTTCATGATTTATTCTTTTGGCTTGGGAAAACTGATTTTAGTTTTATTGATTCCTTTAAGCATTTCTTTGGTTTTTATTGCTTTAGAAAAAGGGATAAAAAAAGAGTTTTTTCTGAAAAAAATTTCTCTGCAGGAAATGGAAGAAGATGAAGTAATTGCAGTGGAATTTACGCCAAAAGAAACACTAGAAAAACTAAAATTAGGGTTTAAAGGAGTTTTAGGA
>JAHJUD010000041.1 GCA_018829335.1 Microcaldota archaeon
AAGCAATTAATTTTATTTCATTTAATTCTTTTTCATTTAATGCGCTTATTTCTTTTGCTTCTTTTTCAGTTAAAAGCCTGTCAGTCAGCTCTAATTTAGTAAATAATTCAATTAACGGCTTTTCAAAAAACTGGTTTGGTTCAGGAATTGAAGTTAAACCATATTGTTCTGGTTTTGCTTCACCTGAACGAAACCTTGAAAGAAGTGAACTGCCCTCTGGAAGCATGTTGCGGAAAACAACCTCTAAAGGAACCAGATAATTAAAATCTTTTTTTGTAATTTTCCTTTCTTCCGGCCTGATGACTTGAACTAATTTAACTTTCATTTTATTTTTTGGCACAAATTCAATGAAATGCGAATCCAAATTAAGCTCTTTTATTTTTTCAAAATTATAAGAAGCCATCCTGCAAAGAGATTCACCTTTTCCTGAAATTGTTTCAGGCATTTTGCCGTAATCAAAAACACTGTAATCGTCGGTAAAAGAAAAAATTCCTTCTCCAAATTCTTTTTGTGAAGCGTTTTTTAATACTTTCAAGTCTTTAACTGACCCCATTAAACCACCTTTAATGTTTTTTTCTTTCATCAATTCTTGTTTTTTCAAATTCTTGTTCTGTTTCTTTTGGAATTGAAACAGGATAATTTCCTGTCAAACAAGCAAGACACAAATCTTCTCTGTTCAAAGCTTTTTTCAATGCATCAATTGAATTATAAAGCAAAAAATCAGCGTCAATGTGTTTTCTTATTTCTTCAACAGTATTTGTAGAAGCAATTAATTCTTTTTTAGACGGCATATCAATTCCATAAAAACAAGGAGAAATAATCGGCGGGCAAGTTGAAACAAAAAACACTTTTTTTGCCCCGTTATCCTTCAAAAGCTTTACTATTTGCTTTGAAGTGGTGCCTCGAACAATGCTGTCATCTACAAGCAAAATATTTTTTCCTTTTATTTCGCTTTGAACTGGATTTAATTTTAATCTTACCCCGTTTTCTCTTTTTGCCTGTGAAGCCATAATAAAAGTTCTTGCAATATATCTGTTTTTTATTAAGCCTTCACGGTAAGGCAAATTAATTTCTTCAGCTAATTTTGATGCAGCAGTCCTGCTTGTATCCGGAACAGGAATAACAACATCTGCTTTTAATCCTGTTTTAATCCAAGCTTTTGCAAGCTCTTTTCCTAAATTAATTCTTGCCTGATATACTTCCAAACCATCAATAATTGATTCAGCTCCTGCAAAATAAACCCATTCAAACATGCAGTGCGCTGGTTTTTCTTCAGCTAAAATTTTAGAGGTTACTTTAAGATTTGAATCAACAAAAACTGCTTCGCCTGGTTTTATATCCCTTAAAATTTTATGGCTGGTAGTAGTCAAAGAAAGGCTTTCAGAAGCAAAACCAATTGATTTAATGCCATTAACTGTTTTTTCTGCCATGACTAAAGGCCTTATTGCCATTGGATCACGGAAAGCAAGCAAGCCTTTTCCTTCAATTACAGTAACAACAGAAAAAGATCCTTTAACTTTTTCAAAAACTTTTTTTACTGCATTAAATAATGCTTCAACTGAAAACTCTTTTGGCAAAGCATGGGCAAAAACATGAAGGATTACTTCAACATCACAAGAAGAAACAACACAATTTGTTTCAAGATTAAGCTCTCTTCTCAAATCAAGATAATTTGAAACCTGGCCATTATGGGCAATTCCGATTTTATAAGGAACAGAAACCATAAAAGGCTGGGCATCAACAGAAAAATCAGAGCCAATAGTAGGATATCTTGTATGGCCGATTGCAACATTAGATTTTAATTCATTTAATTCTTTTTCTCCAAAAATTGTTGAAACAAGGCCTTCTTTTTTTACTAGTTTCATTTTTTTGTCAAAAGAAAGGATTCCTGCTGAATCCTGTCCTCTGTGCTGCAAACAAAGCATGCCGATAAACAAATCAGATAAAACGTCTTTCTTGGAAATTAATCCAATTATCCCACACATAAACAAAAACCGAGGCCAAACAATAATATAATTTAAAGGCTTAAAGAATTTAAAGTGAACTGAACAGGAAAAAGAAAGAGTTATATTTGTAGAAAGTTTAGTTTTAATATGGCAAAAATAATCCTTGTGTGGAATACACATCCAACCGAAAGCGCAGCAACACTTCCTGTTGCAAGACTACTAAAAACTGACTTGGAAAAAAGAGGGCACAAAGTAAGTATACAAAAAGTACCTTTTATAAAAACCTTGCATGGAAGTTCCAACCAAACTGAATCAAATGTGGCACAAACTTTTTCAAAACAATACCCTGAATCTTTTGTTATAGATCTTCATGCTGGTCCAGACGACAAATTGGTTTTGCCTCACAGACGAGGAAAACCTAAAAAACTAAGAACAGAGTATACTTCTACTTTTTTTTCTGATTTTACAAAGAACGCACCTGCGCTTGCAAGAAGCGACAACCTCTATTTTCTAGAACTACCAGCAAAATTTACAGAAAGCAGAGGAATTTTTAAAAGAAAATCACAAAATGTTAAAGATTCTATTAAACACCGATTTGAAAGACAAGCAGATTTAAAACAAACTAAAGCCAGTAACTATTTTACAGAACGTGTAATCAGAAAAATAGGGCACAAAATAGACGACGCAATTAAGTTTCCAGACAAACAATGGGCACTTCAAAAAAAAAACAAATCAAATGATAAAAGACAGAAAAAAAAGAGCGAAAAAAAACAAAAGAAAGAAATACACTCCACGCGCAGTAGCAAAAAGAATTAGAAGAAAAATAAAAAGAATTTTTTAGCATTAAACCAACAAGCAATAAAAACAATAATAATAAAAACAATTCAAGCCATATTTATATATGATTAAAGCTGTTTCTCCAATAGACGGAAGATACGAAGAAAAAACAAAAGAACTGCAGGAAATCTTTTCAGAATACGCACTGCAGAAATTCAGGCTTGAAGTTGAAATAAAATACCTGTTATTTTTGTCAAGAAAAGGGATTACAAGGAAATTTAATCCAAAAGAAAAAAAACTGCTTGAAAACATTTACCTGAAATTCGGCGAAAAAGACTCAAAAGAAATTAACAGAATAGAAAAAACAACAAACCACGACGTAAAAGCAATAGAATACTTTATCAGAGAAAAATTGAAGAAAAACTCTTTGAAAAATGTTGAAAGTTTTGTGCATTTTGGATTAACTTCAGAAGATGTAAATAATTTAGCTAATTCAATACAAATACAAAAAGGATTAGGCTTATACATAACTGGTTATTTTGGGTTGCTCAAAAAAGCAAAGGAAATTGCAGGAAAAGAAAAAAGAAGCGTAATGTTAAGCCACACCCATGGACAGCCTGCTTCGCCTACGACTTTTGGAAAAGAGATTAATGTTTTTGTCCAGAGAATTGAAGAAAGCTTAAATGAATTAAAAAAATTGAAACTGCCTGGAAAACTGAATTCAGCAGTAGGAAACTTTAATTCTTTTTATACGGCTTTTCCTGAAAAAAACTGGATAAAATTAAGCAAAGAATTTGTTGAAAGTTTTGGATTTGAAAATAAAAGGGTTACAACACAGATTGTGCCGCACGAAAACATTTCAAGGATTTTGAATGAAATGGCTTTACTGAATAACATCATAGTTGATTTAGATATAGATTTGTGGCTTTACATCAGCAAAGAATATGTTTCGCAGAAAAAAATAGGAAAAGAAACTGGAAGTTCAATTATGCCTCATAAAGTTAATCCAATTCAGTTTGAAAACAGTGAAGGAAACTTATTGCTTGCAAACAATTTGCTTGTGTTTTTGAGTTCAAGGCTGCAAAAAAGCAGACTGCAAAGAGATTTATCAGATTCTACAATCAAAAGAAATTATGGAACTGCTTTTGGCTATTCTTTAATTGGAATTAAAAGCTGTTTAAACGGGTTAAACAGAATTGAACCAAACAGAAAAAAAATGCTTAAAGATTTATTAAACCACCCTGAAGTTTTAACTGAATCAATTCAGACAATAATGAGAAAAGAAGGAAACGAAAAAGCTTATGAGGAATTAAAAAA
>JAHJUD010000042.1 GCA_018829335.1 Microcaldota archaeon
TAAAAGGTTTAACAAAATGCACAGCATAAAGCTGTGCTGCAAACTTTTTAGAAAAAAGTTTGATCAAAAAATTATATCTCTCTTTCAATTAAATAGTTTCCAAACTCTTTTAGTAAAGTTTTTGCTTTTCCTTTCTTTAAATAAGGCTCTAAATCCTTCCAGCTTTTTTTCACTAAATTTTTTGCTTTTTCTTTAGCATAATTAATTGAATTATATTTTTCCATTATTCCTATTGCTTCATTTATTGTTTCTTGTTTTGTTGGATGCAAAGCAATAATTTCTTTTAATCTTTTGTTGTCTTCTTTGCTTGCTTTTTTTAAAGTATGAAGTAAAATCAAGGTTTTTTTTCCTTCGTGGATATCTTCACCTAATCCTTTTTTTTTGCTGAATTCTTCTCCAACTAAATTAAGTACATCATCTTGAATCTGGAATGCAATTCCAATGCTTTCAGCGTATTTGCCTATTTTTTCTGTTTCTTTTGTTTTAGCTTTAGCTAAAATTGCGCCTAATTTTGCGCTTAACCTGGCTAAAGCTCCAGTTTTATATGCACACATTTGCAGGTAATGTTCTTCTGTTAAGTAATCCTGGTTTTCTTTATGCCATAAAATATCCATGCCTTGTCCTGCACTTAATTTAAGCATTTCATTTGAGCATAAATCATAAATTTTTCTTATTATTTTGTCTTCAAGCTTTAGTGTATTATTATACAATAAAATAAAAGGCAGAAAATACATTGTGTTTCCTGCATTGATTGCAATATCGTTTCCATAAATTAAATGCGTGCATTTTTTTCCTCTTCTTAGTTCAGATGAATCTTCTATGTCGTCAATCATAATGCTTCCATTATGCAGTAATTCAGGCAATAAAGTTAAAGGCAGGATTTTTTTTGAATTTTTTCCGCTTAAAGCTTCAAAGCTTAAAAGCATTAAAGCAGGCCTCCATCTTTTTCCTCCTCTTTCAAGGAAATCCCAGATCGGTTCAGCTAAACTTTTAGTTAAAGTTTTTTCGTCTAATTGGAATTCTGCTTTGCCTAAAGCTTTTTCCAGCCATTTTTTTTCCAGTTTTCTTGGAAAAAACTTTTTCATTTCCTTGTTGACTAATTTGCTGTTATTGTTTAAGTATTCTTTGAAATTCATTTTATCACAAGATTTCTTTTGGTTACTTAATTTAAAGATTTCTTTTCGTTAACAGCTTATTTTTTTCTTAAAACCAGCAAAACAAAAAGCACTGAAACAATGACTGCAATAAAGTTTGTTTCTGGTAGATTAGAAATTAAGTTTTGGTTTCCTTTGACATAAAAATGTGTTATTTTTGTGTTGTTTAATGGGTTTTTGTCTAAGTTTAAATAGCCTGTTCCTGGACTCCAGTAAACTGTTGTGGTTACAGTATATAATGTGTTTTCTTTTATGTAGTCTGAGTCAAAAACAAGGATATTGAAATCAAATTTGTTCATTGGTTGTATTCCGCCAATTCTTACACTGATTTCTTCTTTGGATTCTGCAATGCCGTCTCCGTCTAAGTCGACACTAATTGTTCTTGTTTCCCAGTGATTGAATATTGACTGGCTTAATTCTGCTACTTCGTTTTCTTGTGAGTCAGTTATTTTTACGACAGTTGTTGCACTTAAATTTTGGTCGTAAATGTTTATTGCGGTTGCATTAAATCTGATTAAATCTCCTTTAGTTATTATTGGAATATTTTCTGGCAAAATTACTGTGCCTGTGATAGGATTACTGTCGCTGAATTTAATTATTTGGTTTTCTTTTTTTGGGTTTTCTGTAAAATCTCCTTGCACGCCTAAATCGCCGTAATAATAAGTTATGTCAATGCATGTTCCTGGAGTGTAAATTGGTCCAGTGTAATGGTCTGGAAAACAAATAAAGTATAAGTATTGTTCTGTTGGAGGCGGAATATAATATGTTTCTAGTTCAGCGTTATAAAAGTTTTCCATTGAAGTTGATTCTAGTTTGAGTTTGTCTTTTTCGTCTTCCACCCAGAATAAAAGGCTTGCAGGAATTGCTGCAGCAGGCAGGCCCTGCAAGTAAACTGTTGGTGCAAATAAGTGTCCTTTAGTGCATTCTAAATGAGAATTAATTTTCCATTGAGTTGAAGTAACTGAAAAAATTTCTGTTTTTGAATTAGTGCAGCCGTTAGTGTCTGAAACATAGTCTCCTTCAGCTATTTTTTCAGTGTAAATAAAGTTTGCGTCAGTTATTTGTGCGAATTCAGATGAATAATTATTTATTGTTATATTAATGTCTATTGTGTTTCCTTCGCCGTAAACTATTCCATAAATTGTGCTGTTTTCTGTTGTTGTAATAATATTATCTATATTAAAATTTATGTCTAATACAACAAAATTAAAGTCTTGGGTTAAAGTAAAAGGTGTTCCATTAGTGTATTCTCCTGAAGCAGTTAAAGCTATTTTATGGTTTCCTGGAAGGCATAAAGGGTTAATGTGCGCATAATATAATGTAAAGTCTTCTCCAATATACTTGAAATCATAAGAAGAAGTTTGCTCGAATTCAGGGCAAAAAGAATCAGGGATTGTTGTAAAAGGAGTTGAATTAATAACTTCTTTTTGGTAAACTGGAACATTAATTAAACCGTTTCCTGTGTCTTTTAAGACTGTAGTATATTTTGGTTTCACTGAACCTATTTTGTAGTCAAAATGCTGGTATAGTCCTTGATATTGAATCCA
>JAHJUD010000043.1 GCA_018829335.1 Microcaldota archaeon
CCTGCAATAAGTTACCAGCCAGCAAACACAAACAAGGAATTCACAACACAAGATGCTTTAAATACAGGAGAAGAAAGCATTCCAATAAAAAAAGAAGAAACAATAAAAGAAATTCTTTTAAAAGCAGAAGAACCAAAAAACATGGAATTTGAATTAGTAGAGAAGCCAGACAGCAACACAACTGCCCCGCCAGTTAAATATTATTTAAAAGACGAAAAATTCAGGACAGAAACACAGGCAGGAGAAACAAAAATAGTTGAAATATTTGACGGAGAAAACCTTTATGCAAACAGTTCTGCATTTCCTGAAACATACAATATAGAATCAGTTGGGGGCGGAACAGGAAAAGGAATGACTTCACTTGAATTCAATTCCATTGCATTAAAGGCATTGAATGCAAAAGACTTAACAGAAAAAGGAAAAGAAATAATACAAGGAATGCAGACAAGAATAATTGAATTCACTTACAACAACGGAACACAAGAAAAAATTAAGGCATGGGTTTCAGAAGAATACGGAATACCAGTAAAATATGAAATAGAAAAAAAAGTAAACGAAGAAACCCTAAACCAATATGTTGAATTAAAAAACATCAAAGTAAATGTTGTTTTAGATTCTGATTTTGCAGTTTCCGAAGAACAAAAAGCCCCGACAAACGGATGATTCGACAATCAGCGAAAAGAAAACTATTTAATTTAATTTAAACCGAATTCAAGAATGCAAGAAAAAGGATTAACCAGCTTTATTTTAGTTTTCTTTTTTATTTTAGTGTATTTCAGCTTGGTTTATTCATTGCAAGAACTTGAAGCCAAAAAAAATTTTACTGAAGCACAATTAATTGAAATAGAAAACGCTTCATTCAAAAGAAAATTAATAGAAGACTCAGTTGATTCCATCATAAAAGAAGAAATAGAAAAAGAAATCGCATTCGGGTCAGATGAACCCAAAAAAATAAACAAAAAAATTTCAGAAAAACTTGCTGAATTTTTTTCTTTAATGGAAGCAAAAGGAACTGAATTTAAGGAAATACAGTCTGAAAAAAAATACAGTGAAATAAAAATCACAGGAAAAAAAGCAGGAAAAGAATTCATTGAAGAAAACAGCAAAATTGTTGTGATTAATCTCAAAGGAAAACTTTACCTTGTTGAATTCATTTACACTGCAGGAATAAACAAAGACAGGCTGATTGGAGCAAAAATAAAAGAGAATTCGTCTGAACAAAAATTTTTTATCCCAAGAAATTATTCAGTAAAAGTTATTGCATTAAGGTTGGTTTAATGAAAGGAATAATTCATTTTGAAGCAATGATTGCATTGCTTGTTTTTTTTTCATTAACCGGAATTTTTGTAAGCTCGCTTGAAGAAATGCAGGCAAAACTGGAGGGAAAAAAAGACCTTGTTTCTGCAAAAGAAAGCGTGATTTCCTGCTCAAGAATTGCTGATTCAGTTTACTCTAATTCAGCAAGCTTTGCTGAAATAAAAGAAAACTGTTTTTTTGAAGAAGGAAAAATCAAAAGCAAAAAAAACAAGCAGACAGCAGAAGAACAAACCATTACAGAAAAAATAACTAATTCAGAAAAAGGAATTGAAATAGGGGTTGAAGAGCATTACAAGTAAAGGTTTTTTTGGAACAGATTTAGGGATTGCATTTTTTGTAATCCTTTTAATGTTTTTTTTGATGGTTAGTGCATTAAGTAATGAGGTAAACAAAAACATTGAAACAAAAGAACTGGTTTACCTTAAAACAAAAGCTTTATTTTATGCTGATTCGCTTGTAAAAAACTCCAATGAAAAAGAGCCTGAAAAAGGAATTGCATTTTATGATGAAGAAAAAAAAAGAATTGAAGAAAATGTTGTTGATTTGGGTTTGGTGGAAAAAATCGAGGAAAAAAAATTTCCTGAATACTTGAAGGAAATAAGAATTGAATTCGGAGAACAAAAAATAATTAAAGGAAAAAAAACAGGAAAATGCTTTGAGGCAAGAAGGCTTGTCTTGATTCAGGAGACAAAAGAAAAAGGTGTTGTTTTTGTTTCAGCATGCATTTAAGGAAAAAGGGTTTAGTTTTACTCTTGAAGCATTAATCAGCCTGATTGTTTTAATTAGTGTGATTTCAGTTCCGATTGAAGGAAAAGAAAACACTATGGAAAAAATTTACACAATACAAAAAGAAAACGATTTAATTAAAGTCTGGATTAAGACAGAAAATTTCAATGAAAAAGAAATAAAAGAGGATTTCAAAAAAATGTTTCCTTTCCAGAAAGGGGAAATTTTTATTGAAGGAAAAAAAATCGAAGTAGACGGGGTTAAAGCAGAAAACGCATTAAAGAATTCAGGATTTTATTATTCTGAAGGAAAGCTTAAAGAGATTTCAGTCAAGGTTTTCATTTAATTTCAGAAAAGATTTCCTTTAAGGTTTTTTCTTTGTTTTTGAATGAAAATTTTCCTTCAGATACTTCTTTGAAAGCGTTTCTTCCAAATTTTTTTCGTAAAGAAGAGTCTTCAATCAATAAAGCGGTTTTTTCGGTTAATTGGGAAACGATTTTTTCTTTTTTTAGTTTCTTTTTTTCATGGAAAAAATAATAAGGATTTAAAAAAATCTTTTGATGGTATTCTTGAGGGAAGTTAATTAAAAACCCTGTCTTGTTTTCTTGGTTTATTTCAGGCAAAGCCATTATGTCAGAAGAAATAACAGGCATTGAATTAGAAAAAGCCTGCAAGGCAGTGAAACCAAAAGACTCTAATAAAGAAGGCATTAATAAAATGTCATTTTCTGGAAGCACTTTATCTGAAAAATCCTTTGAAGATACAAGGCCAAAATTTATTTCAGGAAAAGCTTTTTTTGTTTTTTCTGAAAAATTTCCGTAACAGTTTAATTCAACATCATACTTTTTTTTTAGTTCATTGAAAGCAGAAAAAACAAATTCTGTTCCTTTATATACAGGATTTGTTGCAACAAAAAGCAATGAAATTTTGTTTTTTTCTTTTTTGGAGTTATCTTTTACTGGTTTAAATGCAGGAAAGCAAACTTTTGTTTTTTTCTCTAAATTTTCTCCTCCAAAAGCTAAAACTGTTTTTTTAGCGTAATTGCTTAAAGGAATTATTTTTTTGCAGTAATCTGAGTTAAGCCCTTTTCTCATTATGTTTAAACCAAGAGACGCCATTTTACTGGAAAAAAAAGTTTCTTTATTAAAGTAACTAAAAAAAGCATTAAGGTAATGGAATTCTTCTACATCCAGAACCCAAGGAATTTTATTTAAAGGAAAAACCTTGAAAGCATAAATCAAATCAATATTGTTTTTTTCAATCAGGGGTTTTGGGTAATAAACAAAATTGAAAAAAGGAAGAAAAGGATAAGGAAGGCAGTATCTGGAAGAATTCAAAAAAGGTTTTTTTCTTTCAAGCTGAAAGGAATTTAATTTTGAATCAAAAAACCCATAACCTAATTCATGAATGTCTAATCCGTCAAAAAATACTTTCATAACAAAATTAGCTAAAAGAAACTTTTAAAGCTTTTGAATTTCTGCAGTTATTCCTTTTTCTGTTTTAGTCAGAATAAAAACAGTTTCTTCACTAAAAAAAGCTTCAAATGAGAGAAGGTTTAATTGTTTTTCAGAAAACGTTTTTTCTTTTTCATATTTTTCCAGGAAAACAGTTATTTTCAAGAAATTTTCTTCTGAACTAACTTTCCATTTGGTTAAAGGTTTGGCTGTAACTGTAATCTTTGAATCATTGCTCATTGAATTAAGCTCTTTTACTGCAACAGAAAAAGAATCAGAAAAAGATTTTGCTTTAATCACATCCAAAGAATAAATTCCTGAATAAAATGTTTTTGAAATAAGAGGGGAGAACAAAAGGAGAACAGAAAAAAACACTGACATCAATAAAAGCAGTTCAAGTGAAATTTGAGCTTTCATTTAATGTCACTTATTTCTTCAAAGATTTTGTCTGCTTTTTTGTCTATTACTTCTGCTCCTTTTGTTCCTGTTTTCTGCAATTGGCTGACTAAAACCAATGCAACTGCAACAATTGCTGCAAGCAATACAATCATTTCAACTGAAACCTGTGCTTTGTTTTCCATGAAAGAAAAAGAAAAAAAAAGAAATAAAAAGAGTTTTCAACGTCAATTAACGAACTAAATAAATGGTTTTTTATTGGTTTTTGTGTTTAGTTAAGTTAAGATAAGCTAATTTTGTGATTTTTATGGCATCAAGAGAAACAAAAGACATTGCAATTGCTTGGATTGCATTAAGTGTTGCGTTTGCTTTAGCTTTCAGCGGGCTAAATCTTTTTGGAATTATTTCAGGAAGCTTTTTTCAGGCAATTCCTTTGTTTATCTTAATGCTGCCTGTTTCATTGTTTGTTGTCGGAACAGCTTTTGTTTTCCATGAATTAGGGCACAGAAATGTTGCAAGACATTTTAATTATGTTGCTGAATTCAGGAAATGGAATCAAGGGTTAATGATTGCATTAGGTTTTGCTTTTCTGATCGGCGCAATCTTTGCTGCGCCAGGAGCAGTATATATTGGAGGAAAAAAGAAAAAAAAATGGGATGACCAGACAAAATGGGATCAAGATTATCCTGAATATGCAGGAAATTCAATGAATGAACTAGGATTAATTTCTGTTGCAGGCGTAATTATTAATATAATTTTAGGTTTTATTTTTTTGGGTTTGCTTTTTTTTGTTGTTCCATTAATTAACAGCTTTCAGTTTATTTTAAGTCTTGTCTTTACTTTAGGCTATACAATAAATTTTGTTCTTGCAGGATTTAATTTAATTCCTTTTGGGCCATTAGACGGAAAAAAAGTAATGCAATGGAATCCAATAATCTGGGCAGTATTGTTTTTTCCAATTTTGTTCTGGTATCTTTATTTCTTTTAATCAGTCAACATGGCTTGGCTTGAAAACAAAAATTAATCAACATAAGAAGGTTTGAAAACAGAATAATGCTGGGAAAATTCTTCGTATGCTTCAATGGTTTCTTTTGAAATTGAAGGCCTTATTTTTTTGAGTGCTTCATCAAAATGTTTTTGTTTTAAAGGCTTTGCTTCCATTTTGTTTTCTTTCAAGGAAATCAATGCTGCTTCTCTGACTAAACCTTCAATGTCTGCTCCGCTGAATCCCTCGCTTTTCTTTGCTAATTCTTCAAGGTTAATTTCTTTTTCTAACGGAACTTTCTTTAAATGAATTTTAAAGATTTCTTTTCTTGCTTTTTCATCTGGAGCAGGCACCATAATAAGTTTGTCTATTCTTCCAGGCCTTAACAAGCCTGAATCAATTAAATCAGGCCTGTTTGTTGCAGCAATAAAAACCATGTCTTTTAATTCTTCTATTCCGTCTAATTCAGTTAACAACTGATTTACCGCTCTGTCTCCTACACCTGAATCATGGGTTGAACCCCTTATTCCGGCAAGAGAATCAATTTCATCAAAGAAAACAATTACCGGAGCCACTTGTCTTGCTTTCTTGAAAATCTTGCGGATTCCTCTTTCTGTTTCCCCAACCCAGCGGGAAACTAATTCAGGGCCTTTAATTGAAATAAAGTTTGCTTCTGATTCAGTTGCAACAGCTTTTGCAAGCAAAGTTTTTCCTGTTCCAGGCGGACCATATAATAAAACTCCTTTAGGAGGATTAATTCCCATTTTTTTGAATGCTTCAGGGTTCTTTAAAGGCCATTCAACTGCCTGCTTTAATTCATCTTTTACTTCATTCAAAGAACCAATGTCAGCCCATTTAACATTTGGCACTTCAACTAAAACTTCCCTTAAAGCTGAAGGCTGGACTTCTTTTAACGCATCAGAAAAATCATTTTTGTTTACTTCCAGGCTTTCAAGCAGTTCAGTTGGAATTTTTTCTTCTTCCATGTTAATTTCAGGCAAATAACGCCTTAATGCTTTCATTGCAGATTCTTTTCCTAAAGCTGCAAGGTCTGCGCCGACAAAACCATGAGTAATTGAAGCAAAATAATCTAAGTCAACTGCATTTTTTCCTTCTTGAGTTAAAGGCATTCCTCTTGTATGAATTTGAAGAATGTCTTTTCTTCCTTTTTTGTCTGGCACGCCAATTTCAATTTCTCTGTCAAATCTTCCAGGCCTTCTCAAGGCTTCATCAAGGGAATTAACGCGGTTTGTGGCCGCTATGACAATTACATTTCCTCTTGCTTCCATTCCATCCATTGCAGAAAGCAATTGAGCTACAACTCTTCTTTCAACTTCACCTAAAACTTCTTCTCTTTTTGGCGCAATAGCATCTAATTCATCAATAAAAATAATGCTAGGCGAATTTTCTTCTGCTTCCTTAAAAATCTGCCTTACTCTTTCTTCTGCTTCACCCACAAACTTTGACATAATTGATGGAGCGCTAACTGAAACAAAATGCGCTTGGGTTTCATATGCAACAGCTTTAGCCAATAAAGTTTTTCCTGTTCCAGGCGGACCATGCAATAAAACTCCTTTAGGAGGATTAATTCCTAATTTAGTGAATAATTCAGGATGCTTCATTGGCAATTCAATCATTTCCCTTACTTTTTGCACTTGTTCTTTTAAGCCGCCGACATCATCATAAGTTACTCTTGGAATTCCCTCTAATTCTTCTTTTGCTGGCTGATCTTTTAATTCAAACTGGGTTAAATCAGTTACTTTTACTATGCCTCTTGGATTAGTGTCAATTACTTTGTAAATAAATCCAGAGCCAAAAACAGAAATCCATACATTATCTCCTCTATTCATTGGCCTTCCAATAAAACCTTTTTTTAATATTCTGTCATAACCTGAAGCAATAATTCTTATTTCTTGTGTTGGAGCCAAAACAACTTTTTTTGCTTCAGAATAAACTGCCTTTAAAACCTTTACTTTTTCTCCTAAAGAAGCC
This sequence comes from Microcaldota archaeon, assembly GCA_018829335.1. Classification (GTDB taxonomy): domain Archaea; phylum Iainarchaeota; class Iainarchaeia; order Iainarchaeales; family 1-14-0-10-31-34; genus 1-14-0-10-31-34. The sequence continues at coordinate 6,871 of JAHJUD010000043.1, forward strand.
CCGCAAGAATGCCTAACCAAAGAATCCATTCTTATTATGCTTCTGCCTTCATCAGTGCTTTTTGCAGGCCAGATTATTGCAGCAGTTTTTTTGGTTGCCTCTAATTCAACTATGTCGCCTGAAGTTACCCCCAAATATTCTTTGGATTGCCTGTCTAAAGTGATTATTCCTCTGCCTACATGGCTTTGGTCAGCGTCATGCGCTCTTAATTCTAAAACACCTTTTTTTGGCTTTGAAATCATACAAAAAGAATTGATTGAAAACATTTAAAGGGTTAATCAGTGAAAGACATTATTTTAATTCTTTTTCCAAAGCTGAAACAAAAGAATCAAACAAAATTAGTTTTTCTCCGGCAAGAAGCTTTGCTTTCTCAGAAAAAAAAGCTTTTTTTAGAAGGAAAGATTTTGTTTTTTCTTCTTCAAGGAATTTTTGAAAAAGAATTTTCCTTGAATTGAATAAAATAATATCTTTAATTATTCCGATTGAACCGATTTCATCAAGCAGATTCAAATCATGAACTAAAATTGATTCAGTTGTTTTAGGGTTTCCTTTCAAATGCGATTCTTTAATGCAGTAAAAAACCTGTTCAGTTTTTTCCATTGGAAAATGAGACTTGACAAGAATTTTTTTTCCTAAATTAAGTGAAGTGGAAATTAAATCCTGATTGAATTTAACTGACATTGGAAAGCCGACTGAATGCAGGAAAATTCCTGCAAAAACAGTTTCTTCATCAAAAAAACTTTCTTTAATTAAATCCAGATTCTTAAAGCAGCTGTTAATATGTCTTGGAACAAAAAAGTCTCCTTTGATTTCTTTTTCCACTAATCTTTTCAGTTCATTCCTGTTGAACATCAAACCACATCAGAGTTTCCAGAAGGAAGCATTGAAATAATTTCATCTAAATCAATTATCCCGTTAACTTTTTCTTCAAAAAGTTTCTTGAGTTTTTTTGCTGTAATCCCCTTAGAGTTTTTTCCTTGAACAATCTTAAAGTGAATTTCTGAATGCTTTTTTATTGCATCTAATGGGCCGGAAATTACAACAAAAAAATCTTCTTCTTTTTTTATTCCTATTCCAAAACTCAAAGAAGTTTTTTTGAACCAGTTTCTTTCACCGTAAATCATAAAAGAACCTGTTTTCATTGATTCGCCTGAAGGAGCAGACTTGCTTACTTGTTCAGGAAAAACAGAATAAACATCAACTGAACCAAGATTAGAACTCCAAGCCCTAGAAAAACAGGCAACAAATTCAGCTGTTTCTTTCATTGAAGTTTCAGGAGCTTTATTGTTTTTTGTTTTTAAAATGCAGTGAGGGCTTCCATGAATTTCTGCATGAAAATAAAGGTCTCCTTTTTCCAAGTATTTTTTTATTACTTCTTCATTGCTTTGAGTGTCTCTTCCTGCAATCGCAAGCAAGTTATCGCTTGAATTAAACCAATGGAATTTTTCAAACCATTTCTTGCTTCTTTTTTTTACCAGAACCGCTTTTTTTTCTTCTCTTATATTTTCTTTTTCCCTTAATTTTTCCAGTTTTCTTTCAGTGTCTTTGACTGCTTTCTTTAATCCTTCAAGCTTTTTTTTGCTTTTCTTTGATTTCTGAAAATAAACTGAAGCATTCTCATGCAAACTTTTATTTAAATCAATTTCAATTTTCATTTAATCACTTTTTTGGGTTTTACATTCATTGCTTCTTGTCTGGCAATCCTATCAAATTTCACAGATAATTTTCTCCAACCTTCTGCAGAATTAATATAACGCCAATCTTTTTTGGTTGCCCTGCCATAATGTTTTGCCATAAATTTATTGAATTCCTTGAACCTTTCAGTTTCTCCAGACCACGCCGCCAAAGACTCAGAATAATCAATCTGCTCATATAAAGGATCAAGCACTACCCTAACCACTCTTCTGATTTCATTATTAGATGCTTTTCCCCCGACAAGAACAAAGACACGGTGTTCATTTGAAAAAGCAAAGCAATTCTCGTTATCTGAAATGTTCTGTGAAGAATTCATCTTTTGTTTTTGCAAAATTTTTCTTCGGCGGTCATTTTTAGGAAACGCTTTAATCACAGAATC
>JAHJUD010000044.1 GCA_018829335.1 Microcaldota archaeon
ACAAAAAGTATTTTTGGTTCTTTTAATACATTTGTTCCTGTAGGCTTTACTGCATTTAAAACAAAAGCTTTTTCTAATGCATCAACATACTGCATTGCCTTGTATTTGGTTATTCCGATGTTTTTTGCTGTGGAAGAATAGCTTACATCATCTATTCCGGCATTTGCAATGTATTCTAACATTATTTTTGTGTTTGAAATGTCTTCTCCGGAAAAATTCAGTGAATACACTAAATCTCTTTCAATTATTCTGTCAAGGATATTTGAAATTATTGAAAATTCTTTTTCTTCAAGTAAAGCAGGAATAAGCCCTCCATTAATGTACTCTTCAAATTCATGATCATGTCTGCTGATTTTTTGAAGTAGTTCTGGTTTGTTTATATCAGTTATTTCTGCCTGCTTTTCAATAATATTTCTTGAAAAATACAGGTATTCTCTGAAAGAAAACGGATAAACGTTTTTTGAAATAACCCTTCTTCCTAAATCATATTTTGAGTGAATTATGTCTATTGCAACAGAGCTTGTAAACCATACTTTTAAGTCCAAGAAATCATATATTTTTTTTATGTCTTTTTGCCAGTTTCTGCAATAGCTTATTTCGTCTAAAAGAAGGGTTTTTATTCCATAATTTTTTTTAAGGGTTTCTGCTGTTTTATAAAGATTAATGTTTTCAAGGGAATCCAAAGACATATAAACTGCGTTTTCTGTTTCCAAAAGTTTTTGTTTTAACAGGATTGTTTTTCCAATTCCTCTTAAGCCTGCGATTCCAATAAAAGTCCTGCTTTTTTTTTCAAATAATTCATTGTAAACAAACCTTTTTTTTGGGTATTTTTTGGCCTGATTTTTGGCTTTTTCGTTTATCTTAAATATTTCGTTGATTAAATCTTCTTCCATAACAAATAAACAAGCCAAACAGTTTTTATGCTTTTTGTCTAATCATTGAACAAAATGCACTGCTTTTTGTCTAATCTTTTTACATTCCGCCTGTTTTTGGGTTTTTTTGCCATTTTACTCGTTTTTTACTATTCTTTAACTGTAGTTTAATTTTAGTATAACTAAACCTTAACTATAGTTTAATTTTAGTAAGGTTTAAGGCTTTTTAATTGTTAAATCACTTTAATTAATTCAAAAAAGTAAATGATTATTCCAACTAATATTCCTGCGCCAATCATTTCTAATCCGTGCTGTAATTGTTTTTCTTTTGCTATTGTTCCCACAGAAAAACCTAACCCAAAAAGGAATACAATAATTAAAATAATTGAAGCAAAATATGCTTCCATTTTTCCGATTAAATTAAATTGTGCTAAAAAAAAAGGAATAATCAAAATAAATGAAACAATGCTTGAACTTAAGCCGTTAGCTAAACCCATCATTAAACTCATTTTCTTGTATTCTTCTGCAACCTGAGTTTTTTTCAGTTTTCTCATCAAATGCTTTTCAAGTGTTTTCAAATTTCTTTTTCTTTCAGCTTTTTCTATTGAATAGCCGCCCCATATTCCTGAAACTCCTGTTGCAATAATCACTCCAATAGAAGAAATAATTACAATATTTGCATCCATTGCACCTGCAACAAGCATTGCAATAACTATTCCTAAAATAGTCAATACTCCATCAAAAGAATTCATTACAATATAACGCCTGATAATATCGTTTTCTTTTATCAGTTGTAAAAAAAGCATTTAATTCACTACTCTTTTTTTGGAGTCAAAGGAACATCAATTACTCTTTTCTTTCCTGCAATAACTTTGTCTATTGAATGGATTACTGCACCATAAGAGTCAATTGTTTTTTCCACTTCATCAAAATCAATGTTTTCTCCTTCTAGTGTTGCCTTAATTGACTCAGTTTTTTCGTCTATTGCATAAACTGAAATGTTTGCTGTATCAACAGACTTTAAATCGCATAACGCCCTGCCTAATTCAACTATGTTTGGCTTATGAGGCTTTAATACATCAATTTCAATTACTCTTATTTTCTGCTTTGCAGGCCCTTTCTCTTGTTTTTCTGTCATAATACTCTAGTATATAAACGGTGTTCTAATTAAAAAAACTTTTCTTTTTTCTTTAATTTAATGGATAAAATTAAAGTGGATTTATTGTGTTTGTTTCAGGAAAACACAGGCCAGACAGTTTATTTTAAAGAACTTTCAAGAGAACTGAAAAAAATTAAATGGCTTGACTTAAAAATAATCAATCCAAATGAAAGCAGGATTTTTTCTTTTTTAAACCATTACAGTAATTCTCTTGCATTAAAATCCCTGCCTTTTCTTTTAGGAAAAAAAATAAGAAATGATTCAATTATTCATATAACCAACCAGGAGCTTTTTTTTCTTCTTCAAAGCATAAAAAATAAATCAATTGTCACTTTACACGATTTAAGTCTTTTTTCTTATTATAAAATCTGGAAAGAAAAAGACGTCAAACTTTTAAATAAAACAGAAAAAATAATTTGCATTTCAAACTCAACAAAAAAAGAGTTAGATGAAAAGTTTCCTGTTCTTGCACAAAAAGTAGTTGTGGTTTATTGCGGTTTGAAATCCAATCTAAAAAAAAGTAATTCTAATATAAGAGAAAAATACGGTTTAAATGAAAAAGACAGAATTATTTTGTTTATTGGAAGTGATGATGAAAAAAAGAATTTTTTCACTTTATTGAAAGCTTTCTCTGAACTAAAACAGGAAAACCTGATTCTTGTTAAAGTTGGAAGCCCTTGGACAATGCATGAAAGCCAAAGAAAAAAATTTGAGTCATTTATTTCAGAACACTGGCTTGAAGAAAAAGTTAAAATATTGGATTCAGTTTCAAACCAGGATTTAACTGACTTTTATTTTGAAGCAGAAATTTTTGTTTGCCCTTCGCATTACGAAGGTTTTGGTTTGACTTTAATTGAAGCAATGGCTTGTGGTTGTCCTGTAGTTTCTGCTGACAATACTTCTTTGCCTGAAATAGCAGGAAATGCTGCTTTGTTCTTCAATTCAGAAAATGAAAATCAATTATTGGAACAATTAAATAAAATTCTAAATGATGAAAATCTGAAAAAAGATTTAATTCAAAAAGGCTTTCAAAACATTAAAAGATTTAACTGGAAGAAAAGTGCAAAAAAACTGGCTGAAATTTATAAGGGAATTAATAAATGAATTATTTCATTTGTGCATTAATTAGATACTCATTTACTTCTGTTTGCCCCCAGCCTGTTGTGTTAACCGGAGGAGTGTATCCTGCTGGAACTTCGCATGGAGCTGGCCCGCCTAAAAACACGTAATCAATTAAATATATTATGTCATCTATATCAATGTTTCCGCTTCCATCCACATCGCCTATAAGAAGAGGATTAGGAGCAGGGCCTCCAGTAAAAATATAATCAACTAAATACATTACATCATCAATGTCAACTGCCCCGCTTGAATCAGCATCACCGCAAAGCCATTCCTCGCCAAAAGTAAAAGTAAAATCAGTAAACTCATAATCATTTGCACTAGAAAAATAACGATCTGGCCAAATTTGTGGGCTAGTAATCCAATAAATTTTTTTTTCTCCAATTACTTCTTGATCAACAAACCAATCCGAATTAGTTATTACACTTTCATTCAAATCATCCAATTCAAATTTTAGAGTAAATATGGCATCGTAATAAAAGTAGCTATTAAATGTGTTACTGATAGCTACTGGCTTAATTTGATCTGAAGGCCATTCACATAAATCTTTAACCCAATCAGGAATCTCAATCCACATTGCATTAACAGTTAAATTACATCTTTCAGGATGATCTGATTTTTCAAATTCAGGCTTAGGAAAAGAATAAATTGTTTTAATCTTTAAAGTTGGATCGCCAATTAAAGTATACCATTGTCTCACAGCATTTATTTCTTCGTCTAATTCAGATTGACCAGTCCAATGAGAACGCCAAACCATCTGAGCATTATTAGTGTTTAAGAAAGCTTTTCCAATGGTTGATTCCCCTGAAAACATTTCATTTATGAATCCAAAAACATCCACCACGCTTGATAGATCTGTTGCACCAATATAAGCAACGGCTCCTTTTCTTACAGAATTAGAACAAAAAAGCTGGCCTTTATACTTTGCCTCTTCAAAATCACAAGTTGAACAGGCTTCAGTTAAAATAAAAGTATTATCTAAATAAGGAATTAACGAATAAAGAAACCCTGCCCAACCATAAGACCCATGATCTTTATAAATAATGTAAAATTTGTTTTGCCAATCTTCAGGACTTGTTCCTTCAGGAGTTGTCAAAACAGCATAACCTAAAGTATCAAAAAACTCCCCAATAGCATAAATTTGTGATGCAAATAACATAGCAGGGTCACCTCTTGCAGATAAAAGTTTATCATTATTAACTAAAGTTTCTTCATAAAATAAACTTCTGGCAATATTAGAAGAAGTATCAGAAACGGTCAAACCAAAAATTCTTCCAACAGCCAAATCCAAAAAAACATCTCCGTCATTAATCTTAGAATAATGCCATTGATCAGCAGACATCAATGCGCCAGTAGAGCCAAGAAACTGCATGTCAATAGCATTAGGGCTGGCAATAATAGTTAAATACTCTGGAGTAAAATTAAGAGCATCAATTTTACTATCAATAAAACCATCAACAACCTCATAATCAATTAAATCAGTATTCAAAAGCAATTCATGCTTTGCGGCAGCTAAAAAAGGGCCAGCCAAAGAATTCCTCCCATACAATTCATTAATTGGATTATTGCCTTTTTCTGTAAAAAAAGGGAAAGAATAATTAATGCCTAAATCATCAGAATTTACCAACAAAATTTTATCAGTGCCAGTCAAAGACAAATAATACTCTTCCAATTGCTCAAGCGTTTTAAACTCACAAGACAAAGCTTCAACCGGGCAATTCACAGAACCAATAACCCAAACACTCTTACCACTAAAATCAAAATCATCCCCCTCAATAACCAAAGGAATATTAATCAAAGAAGCAAAAACAGAAGCCAATAAACCAGAAGAATAATCACTTTCAACCAAAACAACTTCATTAAAAGAATTCCAATAAGAAGCAAAGTCTCCAGAGGTTATTCTCTGAATCTGCTCTGAAGTTAAACCACCCCCAAAAGGGGCGGCCGAAATTAACAAATCTTCCAACTCTTGAGAAGAATCACCTATAACAGTAACTTTACTTGGATTATACTGCTGAATAAAATATACAATAGAGTCGGCATCAAAAGAGGAATTCACTGGATTTTCAAAAGTAAAATCAAATTCAACATTAATTTCCTCATCAGGCAACAATTCCTTGTTTATACTAAGATTATCATTCACTGACTCAAAACCTTCAGGAAAAGAATATAAAACATTAAACAATTCCACATATTCCAAAAAATGATTTGCACCAGTACAGTTCTTTAGTTTAACATGTAAAATAGTTGTGCCCCCAACAGAAATTAATTCAGGATAAAAATGCTTTTCCATAACAATAGGTGTATTAAAACCATAATCAGGAGAACACAATTCTTCAGTCCACTCTCTTGAAAAGTCTCCTCCAGGGATTATCTCAGAATAAGGAAAAAGCCTATTAACAATTCCGCCAGCATGTTCTTCAACTTCTATTATCCTTTTAGTTAAATCAAGTGAACTTCTTTCTTCTTCCTCATGATAAATTAAAACAGGATATTTTATTACTTCTTCTCCGTCAGTCCAAGTTGTAACAGGAACTAAACGCATAACATCCTGCCAACTTTTATCTGAAATTAAAAACATTTCTTTAGTTTCATATTGTCCCATGTTTTTAACATTTCCGCTTTTAAGATTGTCTTTATCAAGAAATTCTTTTTCATTAATTTCTGCATGTTCATTTACAACTGCAAAATCTATTTTTTCAGAAAAGTCTTTATAATCAGTTTTTGATGCACTAATCAATAAGCTATATACTCCAACTTGATCCAACATTAAACTTGAAGTTAAATCTATACTCTTTTCAGTTTTATCTGGTTTTATCAATTTAACTGTTGAAAAGATGTCTTTTACTGAAGAATCTAAAACCAAATAAAGCTTTTCATTCAATAAGAAAGTTTTTGATTTTTTCGAGCAAGATTCATCTTTACACAAATTTACTTTAAGCTCAAAACTTGGATCTGTTATTATATCAAATTTCTTTTCAACTTTTTTATGAAAAGGCTCAAATATCTCAACATACGCCACGCAGGTTTGTGGTTCTATTGAATCATCTATATCAAAATCAGTATATGTTTCGGTAAATGATTCTCCTTTTTTAAGTGTAACTGTCTGGTAATTAAGCAAAGCTATTGGAGCATTAGGGCATTCAACATGCGCAATATAAGTTAACTCAACATCTTCTTCAGAATAAAGAATGTAATCAAAATAAATTTTTTCTTCTTCAACAAAAGATTCTTGAACATTTATTGTTATCAACGGTTGAGAAGGTTGAGTTGGTTTATCAATAACAGTTTTAGCTGGAGTTTTAATTGCTTTTCCTGTTCCATCTTCAGGGCAGCCAAAGAAAAGAAGAACTAAAATTAATAATATTATTATTTTTTTGTTCATCTATCATATCTATAATTTTAATTAAATATAAAGCTATCATAAAAAAATCAGAAAAAAAGAAAAAGAGGGGAGGAATTAGTAATATTCAGGATAGTCGTTTTCAAGACTTTCTGCCATTACTAATTCCTTTATTTTAGTTAAATCGCTTAAAGAGTTTGCGAGGATTTTGTTGTTTGAAATAGTGTATAAAACATCTCCAATAAACAAAGACCTTTTTACTTCTGTTCCTCCGCCTCTGTAATAATAACCTGATTTTTTCAGTGAATCATCGTCTGCGCTTAAATGAGTTATTCTTCCTTTTAATTGGAAGCCGTTTTCTAATGAAAGATTATATACATATGCTCCCTGGAAAGTGAATTCACCGTAAGGCGGGCTTCCATACTGCCTTTCCTCGTAAGCCTGTTTTTGTTCTTCTGTTATTTCAGCTAACTGCACTGGAATAACTAAAAGGTTTTTTTCTTTGTCGTAAAGGAAAGCTTTATGGTCGCTTAAAGCATAAGAGTCTGTTCCTCTGTCTCCAATTATTTCTTTATACATTTCTTTTGGATGCTCTACATCTGATACATCAAAAACTGCAATCTTGATTCCCTGATACCAAGCAAAATTTCCTTGTTCTGATTCAATTGTGTCTTTTCCTATTCCAATCAAATGAGTTTCATCTATTGGATGCAAATAATCAGAGTAACCCGGAATCTTTAATTTTCCTAAAACTTTTGGATTGTTTGGGTCTTCAAGGTCTATTACAAACAATGGGTCAACTTTTTGGAAGGTTACAAGATAACCTTTTTTTCCCATAAATCTTGCAGAATAAATTTTTTCTCCTGGTGCAAGGTCTTCAAGTTTTCCTTTCATTGTTAAGTCTTCTCCGAAAATATAGATGTTGTTTGTGCTTCCTCCTCCTGCTCTTGAAACATGGCCTATTGTTGTTGCAATCCTGAAATTTCCTTCAAATTCATCCATTGAAAACTGGTTCAAAATATTCCCTGGAGCTTTTATTGCCCCCAAATAACCTATTTTTCCGTCTTTCAATGAAAACTTGTGAACTGAAGTGTATTCTTTGTTGTCTGAAATAACTGTTTTAACCGGATTAACTATAACTGAATTAACTACTTCTGAAATTAAAGGAACATAATTGTAATAATTGTATTCTGTCTGCGCCAAGTAAAGGTTTTCCTGTGAAGCATAAATGTTTTGTGCTGAACCAACAACTGTTGTTTTTTGTATTTCTGAATCAAATGAGTTCATTGCAATTGAAGCAATTGTTACAAAGCTTTCAGGATAAACCGGAGGCAAGTAACCAATGTTTTCGCATTTTGTTATTTCTTTGAATTCAGTGCTTGTTTTTGTGTCAGCATACAATGGAATTATTTCGTCGTCTTCAGCATAATAAGAAGGATAACTGTTTATTACAAAATAAACTTGTGTATTTATTTTTCTTGAATTAAGGTAACTTCCTTCAAATTCAATTGTTCTTTTGATTTCAGGGTTTTCTTTGTCGCTTGAATCAATCAATAAAATTACTGCAAGATTCCTGTTGTATGGGTAATAAATTTCTCCTTTGCTTTCTTCTGCTTTCATGTTTTTGTAAGTGCTTCCAAAAACAAGGATGTTGTCTCCTTCAATAAATATTTCTTGCGGTGTAATGCCTAAATCTGTTTTAGATAAAATTTCTGCTGTTTCTGCAGGCCAGGCTTCTGCTATAACCAGATTCTTGTTTGATAAAACATAAATGTATTTTCCGTCTGTTTTCACTATATCTGCTTCATCTACTCCTTGAACCTGAACATTTGTAGTGGAATAATCTGGGGTTGAATCATAACTTCCTGATGCTTCTTTTGCTGCAGACATTGGAGCGCCAAGAGTATTCATCATTAAGTCATCATATCTCATTCCATAACCCATGTTCTGTGATGCCTCAAAAACATTTTTTATTTCCTCGCAAGAGGAAAACCTTGGAATTTCTTTTGCATAAACATTTTCTGGCGGTTTAGGCAGAATGCATCCTGCAATAAATAAACTTGAAACAATTAATCCAATTAAAACAAAACTTATTTTCTGGTTCATAAAACATCACCAACACAAATAGTAACTTTTAGTTATTAATAAAACTTTGTTTTTGTAAGTTAAAGGGCTAATAAGCAAAAAACAGAATTAGATTTATTTTTTCATTTCTAATACGTCTTTTACTGCCTTGATTATGTCTTTGCTTGTACAGCCAAACTTTTTTAAAAGCTCTTCTGGCTGGCCTGATTCGCCAAAACGGTCTTTTATTCCGACAAATTTTATTGGAACAGGATAATTTTGAGATAAAACTTCTGCTACTGCAGAGCCCATTCCACCAAAAACCTGATGTTCTTCTGCCGTAACTATTGCGCCAGTTTTTTTTGCTGCTTCAATCAAAGTTTTTTTGTCTAATGGCTTGACTGTATGATTATTGATTACCATTACTTCAATGTCTTCTTTTTCTAATTCTTCTGCTGCAAGTAATGCATCATAAACCATTACTCCGCATGCAATAATACAAACATCTTTTCCTTCTCTAAAAACCTCTGCTTTTCCTATAGTAAAAGGAGTTCTTTCAGTTGTAATAGTTGGAACTTTTTCTCTTCCAAACCTTAAATACATTGGCCCTTTAATTTCTCCTGCCTGAATTGTTGCTTTTTCTCCTTCAACTGCATCAACAGGAACAATTACAGTTAAATTCGGAATACATCTTGTTATTGCAATGTCTTCTAATGCCTGGTGTGTTGCTCCGTCTGGGCCAACTGAAATTCCTGCATGAGCTCCCTGGATTTTAACATTTGCTTCAGAATAACAAACGCTTACCCTTAACTGATCCCAGTTCCTGCCAGGAGAAAAAACTGCATAAGAACTAACAAAAGGAATTTTTCCCATATCAGATAATCCTGCAGCCAAACTCATCATATTTTGTTCTGCTACGCCTACTTCAATAAATCTTTCAGGAAATTTTTCTTTAAACCATCCAACTCTAGTTGAATCAGTTAAATCACAGCATAATGCAACAACATTCTCGTTTCTTTTTCCTAATTCAACTAATGCTTTTCCATAACCGTCTCTGCTTGGAATTCCTTTAGCTTCTTTTAGATTTTCAATTAAAAACATTTCTGGATTAATTTTTCCCATTCCAAATCACTTTAATTTTTTAATTTTTATTTTTTCTCCATTAATTTTTTTCCAATTTTTGTTATTCTTCTTTAATTTTCTTTTCAATTTCATTTAATTCTTCTAATGCTTTTACTGCTTCTTCTTTGTTTGGTGCCTTTCCATGCCATTCAGATTTTCCTTCCATAAAAGAAACACCTTTTCCTGGAACAGTATTAGCAATTATTACAACAGGCTTTCCTTGTACTCTTTTTGCTTTTTCAAATCCTTCTAATAATTCTTTTACATCATTTCCATTTAATTCAATTACATGAAAATTAAATGCCTCAAATTTTTTATTTAATGGATCCAAAGGCATTATTTCTTCTGTGTTGCCGTCAATCTGAATAAAATTCCTGTCAATTAATACAATCAAATTGTCTAATTTGTTTTTTGCCCCAAACATAAATGCTTCCCATGGCTGTCCTTCGTTTATTTCTCCGTCTCCCATTAAACAATAAACTTTAATGTCTTTTTTGTCCATTTTTGCAGCTAAAGCAATTCCTGTTGCAACAGAAATTCCTTGTCCTAAAGGCCCTGCAGTGTTTTCTATTCCAGGCAAATCAAGATTATGCGGGTGCCCTTGAAGCCTTGAACCCAATTTCCTTAAAGTTTTTAGTTCTTTTAAAGGAAAAAACCCTGCTTCAGCCATTGCAGCATATCTTACAGGGCAAACATGTCCATGAGATAAAATTAATCTGTCTCTTTCTTTCCATTTAGTATTCTTTGGGTCATGGTTTAATACATTGAAATATAATACAGAAAAAATGTCAGCCATTCCTAAAGAGCCAGCCGAATGTCCTGATTTTGCTTCAGCTAACATTTCAATTACATCTTTTCTTATGTCATTAGCTTTTAATTTTAATTCTTTTATTTCAGTTATTTTTTGCATTTTTTTCCCTTTCAAAAATCAGGTATTGAATATTTCTGATTAAGCCTAAAAAAGCTTTTAAATATAATTACAGAAATTATGAACTTTTACTTCCATTTTACATTGCATCCGCATGAAGGCTCTTCTTTTACTAAAACTTTTTTTCCTTCAATTAACTGCTGTAATGCTTCCTCTATTTCTGCAGTGTTTCCTTCTTTGTGTTCATACATGTGCGCATCGTCAAATCTTCCGTGGTAAACTAGTTTATGTTCTGAATCAAACAGAAAAGGGTCTGGAGTGCATTCGGCCCCAAAACTTCTTGCAACTTTTTGGGTGTTGTCATCTAAATACAAGAATTTAAAATTTCCTGTTTCAGCGTATTCTTTCATGTTCTCAAAACTGTCTTCTTCCACTGCAGCTGAATTAGTATTAATTCCAATTACTTGCAGAAACTTTTTGTATTTTTCCTGCAATTCATTTAAATAATCAAATTTTGGCTGAACATAAGGACAATGATTACACATAAAAACAATAAGCAGATTTTTTCCTTTAAATCCCTCTAAAGAATATTCTTTTCCATCAGTTCCTTTCAATTTGAATTCAGGCGCTTTATCGCCTTTTTTCAGCACATTATATTTAGAGTAAGTCAAAACCATAAGAAATTTCAGTTCCAAAGCTTTTTTATCTTTTTGCAGCATTTTTAGAAAAGGTGTTTTAATGGAATTTAAGTCAAAAATTTTAGAAATAGAAAAATGTTTTGATGAAAGAAATCTTTTTCAGATAATGAAATTTGAGAAACCAAAAGACTTTTCTTTTGAGTCAGGGCAGTTTGTAATGATTTCAAGCGATGACTTCAAATTAAGAGATAATCCAGAGCAGTTAAAATGGAGTTCTTTTTCTATTGCCAGTTCTCCTTTTCAAAAATACATTGAATTATGCATTAGAATTCTTGATTCAAATGGTTTTACTCATCATTTAAGTTCAAAAAATAAAGGAGATAAAATAAATTTTAAAGGCCCTTTTGGAAACTTTAAATTAAACAAAGAATTCAAAGAAATTGCTTTTGTTGCTTTAGGAACAGGAATTGCTCCAATGATTTCAATGATCAAAACTTTACTGCATGAAAACAATGGAAAGCCAATGCATTTATTTTATGGTTTTAGAAATCGCTGTTGTTTTTTGTATCATGAAGAATTAATGGAACTCCAAAAAAACCACAAAAACTTTAAGTTAGATTTTATTCCAAGCGATCCAGAACAAGACTGGGATGTGCCAAAAGGTTATGTTCAGTCTTTAATTGAAAAAGCAGTTTTTTCTGTTTCAAAAAAAGAAGTGGACTTTTATATGTGCGGTCCGCCTAAAGCTTTGGAAGCATTAAATGAATTTTTGATTGAACAAAATTTCAGCAAAGAAAAAATCCATTACGAAAAATGGGGTTAAAATAAATTTTTTATTTTTTTTCTTCTGTTACCTGCACAAAAGAAAGCCTTATTTTTAGCCCTTCTTTTGCTGTTGCATTAGTTAAAGTGACAGGATTTTTTTTGGTTCCTTCTTGTGCAATAATTACATGAACATTTCCAAATATTCTGTCAAAGTTTTTTCCTTTTAGTTCATATTTTCCTGAAGCCTTCTCTATTTTTGCCATGTGGATTTCTTTTGATTTGTATTTTGATCCAATAAAATAATTTATTATTCCTTTTTTTATTGTTCCTTCAATTGAAGTAATGCCTGCATTCTCTATTTTATTTTCAGTCATTGCCTGCTTTATGCATTCAAAAACACTTTCATCTTCTGACAGCTCAAGCAATAGTTCTTTTACAGTTCCTTTTCCTTTGAATACACTAAAATTATCCATTTTTTTTTCACTTAAAAAAGAAAAGAATGCAGTTTTTTACTGCATTCTGTTTTTTTTCAATCATCGCTTGCCATATCATTCATATCGCTAAAATCTTCTTCATCATCCATGAATTGTTTTTTTTGTATTTTCTTTTTTGCCATGTTTTCACTCCCAAAAAAGGAAAACCTTTGCTTTAAATCAGGCCTTCCATAAATTCACTATCTCTCCGGATGGATATTTAAACCTATTTTTCCCGCAGCCATAAAAGTAAAGTATTTAAACCTGTTTTTTTTGTGGTCTTAAATAACAACAAAAGGTATTTAATTGTCAAAGTTCATTTTATTTTAAAGTGATGAACCAGGCTGAAATGAGCTGTAAAGCGATGATTAAGATTATGAGTTCTGAAACGCTTTCTAGCGGTTGTATCAATGCACAAGACAAGCCCGTGCTGCAATGCCTTTAGAAAAAATCCGTACAAAGAACAGCTCTATCAGGCGAACTGAAAATAGTGCACGGTTGCCAGCTGAACGTTCAGCTGTTCCATTCGTGCTTTGGGTTTCTTGGAATAATAATCCATGCAATCAAATAAGCTAAGATTCCTGAACCGCCGGCTAATGCAAATGCAACCCATATAATTCTGATTAAAACAGGGTCAACATTAAAGTATTCTGCTATTCCTCCGCAGACTCCGCCTAAAATTTTTTCTTTTCCTGAACGATAAAGCCTTCTTGCTTTTCCTTTTTCATTGTAAGCTGTATCTTTTACTTTTTCGCTGAATTTTTTCCCCATTTGCCCTACTTCTTCCCCAAAGTCATTTATTTTTTCATCAAAACTTTTTTCTTTCATTTTTTCACCTTTAAGGAATCAAAACAATTTTTCCGCAGTTTCCTGTTTTCATTAATTCAAATGCTTTCTCAAATTCTTCTAGTTTGAATTTATGAGTGATTATTTTGCTTAAATCAAATCCGTTTCTTTGCAGTTCTTTTGCTTTAATCCATGAATCAAACAATTTTCTTCCGTTTATTCCCCTTACTGTAGCATACTTGAATACTATTGCATTATTAACATCTAATTTTACTTCGTCAGGAAAAACACCTAAAATTGCTGCTTCTCCGCCCGGCCTTAAAGCTTCAAATCCTTTCCTTAAAGAATTTTCATGCCCTGAAATTTCAAGGAAAACATCTGTTCCTCTTTTTGTTTTTTCCAAAATTTTTTTTGCCGGATCCTCTTTTAATGCATTAATTGTCATTGTAGCTCCAAGCTTTTCTGCCATTTTCAGCCTGTAATCATTTACATCAACAGCAATTATTTCTGTTGCTCCAAGCTTTTTGCATAACATTATTGCACTTAACCCTATTGGCCCGCAGCCAAAAACTGAAACTTTTTTTGCCGAAACATCCTGTGCAAAAACCGTGTGAACTGCATTGCCTAAAGGCTCCTGTGCAGTGGCAATTTCATGAGGAAATTTTTTGTCATTAATTATTGCATTTTTTTCTGGCAAGGCAATGTATTCAGCAAAACTTCCATTGGTGTCAACCCCTAAAATTTTCAGGTTTTCGCATATGTGGGCGTTTCCAATGCTGCACTGAAAGCAGTTAAAGTCTGCTAAATGTGTTTCCCCTGAAACATGGTCTCCTATTTCAGTTCTTTCAACCAAAGAACCTTTTTTTATTACTTCTCCTGCAAACTCATGGCCAAAAATCATCGGCGTTTTAATTCTTGATTCAGCCCATTTATCCCATTCAAATATATGCAAATCAGTTCCACAGATACTGCATGCCTTGATTTTAATTAAAACTTCGTTTGGCTTTATTTTTGGTATTTCTGTTTCTTTTAATTCAGCGCCTTTTCCTTCTTTAGCTTTCCATAAAGCCTTCATTTTTTCTTCCATTCATATTTTTAGATTCAGTTCAATTAAAAAAGATTATTAATGCTTTTTTTATCATGGATTACAATGAATTCTTCAGAAAAGAAGTTAATGCATTAAAAGAAAAAGGATTAGACTGGAAGATAAGGGTTTTACAGGGAAAATCTGTTCCCCATGCAGTAATTGACGGCAAAAAATCATTAATTTTGTGTTCAAATAATTATTTGAATTTAAGTTCTCATCCAAAATTAATTCAAGCAGGAATAAATGCATTAAAATCTCATGGAGCTGGAAGCGGTTCAGTTCGTGCAATTGCAGGCACAATGGATTTGCATCAGAAACTAGAAAAAAAAATTTCTGAATTCAAAGAAACAGAGGATTCCTTATATTACCAGACAGGTTTTGCTGCAAACGCAGGATTAATTCCTGCCTTAATGTCTGAAGGAGATTTAATTATTTCAGATGAATTAAACCATGGAAGCATTATTGACGGAGTAAGGCTTTCAAAAGCAGAAAAAAAAATTTTTCCTCACAAGAATACTGAAGAATTAAAGAAAATCCTTGAGGAAAGCGAAAAAAATTACAGTAAAATTCTTGTAGTATCTGATGGAGTTTTTAGCATGGATGGGGATATTGCCCCATTAGATAAAATTTCTTTTTTGTGCAGAAAATTTAATGCTTTAAGCTATGTTGATGATGCTCACGGAGACGGAGTTTTAGGAAAAGGAAAAGGAATAGTTCATCATTTTAATTTGCAGGGAAAAATTGATATTGAAATGGGAACTTTTTCCAAGGCTTTTGGGGTTGTAGGAGGTTATATTACAGGAACAACTTCACTGAAAGAGTTTGCATTAAATAAAAGCCGTACATGGCTTTTGTCCGGAAGCGCTCCTCCTGCAACTATTGCTTCATGCATTGCCTCGCTTGAATTAGTTGAAGAAGAGCCAGAGCATGTAAAAAAATTATGGGACAACACTTTTTACTGGAAAAAAAATTTGAAAAAAGCAGGCTTTGATTCAGGTGAAAGCGAGACTCCAATTACTCCTGTAATGTTAGGCGAAAGCATTACTGCAAAAAAGTTTTCTGAAAAATTAATGCAGAAAGGAATTTTTGCTTTGCCTATTGTTTTTCCAATGGTTGCACAAGGCAAGGCAAGAATTAGGACTATGATGAATTCAGGCTTAACCAAAGAAGACCTGGATTCTGCATTAGAAAAATTTGAGGAAACAGGAAAAGAACTCAAAGTAATCTGATTTCAGGTTAAAGTTAAATACTTTTTTTTCTTATTACTGTAATGCCTTTGGGTTTGCATCATCTAGAAAAAAGAAAAAGAATTTACAAAAAACTTGAACCTTATCCTCATCCGGATAAATGGAAAAGGTTTTTAGATAAACTAATTTATTTTGTGGGAATATTCACTCCAATAATAACTATTCCCCAACTGCTTGACATCTGGATTGGAAAAAATGCTGTAGGAGTTTCACTGGTTTCCTGGACAGGCTATTTGATTGCAGTGTGTTTTTGGTTTCTTTATGGTTTAGCCCACAAAGAAAAACCCATTATTATTTCTTACGGGCTTCTTGTAGTAATGGATTTTTTTGTTGTAGTGGGAATCTTGTTGTATGGCTGAATTACATTAATTCTTTTGTTGCATAGCCTGTTAAAATTAAAACAAATAAGCCTATTATAAGCGAAGCCCAATAGCTTATGTGAATGTCTTGGGGAATCAAGTGAACATCCATTAAACCCCATACGCCCCTCCAAAAAGAAACAACAGCAAAAGCCACAAGTAATGCAACAACTAACTGGTGTTTTGTTTCAAGTTCGTGGAATTTTTTAATCATTCAATTCACTCCCTGCCCAAATCTTCTCTCTATTTGTTGTTCAATAATGGAAATATTGTATAAATAAAGATCTTTTAATTTTTGTATGGGTTCATTTTTGTGCCCTTCTCTAAGCACCTTTAATGCGTTTTCTATTCCTTTTCTTGTTTTTTGATCTGCTGCATATTGTGTGAATTGGGCTATTGCAGTTAATCTTGCTAATGGAATAGGATCGTGTAACATCATTTTTTTTATTGAACGAATTGCTCTATTGCGCCCAACGTTATTTATTAAAAGAAATAACTTTGTTAATCTGGTTTGCGCTTTTTTGACCATGTCTGCCTGTACAGCTGCTTTTGTTGTTGTTTTAATGCCTTTGGCGGGTGTTCTTTTATTCCTTTGGGCACTTGTTTTTGCTGGTTTCTTTCCAGACATTTAATCACTTTTTTTTCTTTTTTCTTGTGGAGTTTACTGTGAATTTTCCTGTCAGCCTTCCCTGATTATCCAAGTCAACGCTTAAGCTTTCCCTTTTTCTTAGTGTTGCAATAACTGTTTTTTGTTTTTTTGGAGGATTAAGCCTTCTTTCAAGATCAACAATATCTGCTTTAATAAGCAATTTGATTGTGCTGTTTTTTTGATTTTGTGCTGCTTCTTTAAGCATTGTGATTGCATTTTGAATTCCGTTTTTTCCTTTCCTTATTCCATAGTCTCTGATAGCAGATGAAGCCTGTATTGCTGTTTGACTGTGGTGTGTGTCTGCAAGAAGTTTTTTGATATAAGGCATTGCCTGCCTTATTCCATTAAGTTTAGTTAATGTGTTTATTGCCTCTATTCTTGCACCATCTTTTGTGTGAGTTAATGCCCTTCTTTTTAATTCATTCATCTCACGGGATTTAGCAATTATTTCTTTTTTTCTTGCCCTTGTTTGGATTCTCCTTTTTCTCTGAACATTTCTTCTAGTTGTTGAATGACTTGCCATTTAATCACTTCCTTTTTTTTCCAATTGCGTCGCCTATTTTTCCTACTGCTTCAAATGCTTTTAAAACTTCCAAAGGCAATGCAAAAATAACTGTATTGCTTTGGTCACTGCTTAAATCATTTAAGGTATTTAATGTTCTCAAATGTAATGCTCCAGGGCTTGCTGCAAGTGTTCTGGCAGCTTTAGCTAAATTATCTGAAGCTTCAACTTCACCTAAAGCTTTAATTACTACTCCTCTTCTTTCTCTTTCTGCTTCAGCTTGTTTTGCCATTGTCCTTTTCAGGTTTTCAGGTAGTTCAACGTCCTGCATTTTAATGCCTGTAACATTTAATCCCCATGGGTCTGTTTCTTTATCTACTACTAATTCAATTTCTCCTGCAATTTGATCCCTGTTAGACAAAACTTCATCCAGGCTTTTATTTCCTATAATATCCCTTAAAGCTGTCTGGGAATATTGTGCTACTGCATAAATATAATCCTGAATATTTAGCACTGCTTTTTCAGGGTCTTTTACTTCAAAATACACAACAGCATTAACTCTTACAGGAACATTATCTTTTGTCATTACTTCCTGTTTTGGGATGTCAACTGTTTTAATTCTTATATCTAATTTCCTGTAAGTCTGAAATATTGGAATCAGAATATTTAATCCTGGGCCCATTATTCCAGAATATTTTCCTAAAGTAAATTTTACTCCTCTTTCATACTGATTAATTATTTTAATTGAAGCAAAAAACAGTATAATCAAAACCGGAATCAAAAAGAAAAACAACGCAAAAAAATTTCCCAACAAACTCAAAAAAATCATAGAACCCCCCCTTTAACCTTTAATGTAATATATGTGTTTTTTCTTTTTTAATTGTATTGTTAGCCGTAACTGCTAACGGAAACTGATTTTTTGAGTTATTTTGGCTAATAGATATGTTTAAACGCATATTGTAGCTACAAAGTAGCTACTATGAAGAAAACTATTTCTTTGCGCATGGAAGGTTTTGAGGTTCTTGAAAAGGTTG
>JAHJUD010000045.1 GCA_018829335.1 Microcaldota archaeon
TATTCTGGGAAATAATTATATATGAGTTTAACTATATTTATTGAATTATGGAGCAAATGAATTTAATGCATTTTTTAATCCATTTGATTACTTTTCTTGTTATTTTTTTGCCTTTGTTTGTTTTGTTGAAAATCAAAAATGAAGAACACAACAAGTTTTTAGGATTTAAATCGCGGAATGAATTAATTAGGTCTCTTAATCTGGTGATTATTGGATTAGTTCCTATTGCAGTTTACCATTTGTTTGAAGCAATTGAATTCTTTGGCATTATAATTCTTCCTGAAGAAGGCACTTTATTTCATATATTTATAGAACATGCAGTATTAATTCTTGCTTTTCTTGCTATTACTTGGTTCTTAATTAACTTCAAAAAAATATTTGTTGAATTAGAAAGCAAATCATAAAACATTCTAACATCAAACACTATTAATATTCATTTCCTTATTTTTAAACTAAATCATTGAAGTTAACAAATAAAACAACAAACAAAAAATGGACTCGGTGTTGAGTTAATTCATCAAAATCTTTTTAGCAAAAAGATTTACCAAAAAGCTTAGCGGTGTTAACGAGGCAACCAAGAATTAAGGCCCATTAGTGAACACAAGCCATTTCCAAACTGGTTTTATAAATATCTTTTTGTTTTGTATTTCAATTATGTCTTCTTGGTTATAAGTTAAAATTAGTCCTTGCTTCATTTTAAATTTGACCAAAGCTTTCATTAGACCATTTATTTCTCTTTCTTTATTATCTTCATTGAGTTCAAAACAAACCTGAATTGCTTTTATTATTTTTTCCTTTTCTTTTACCACAAAATCACATTCATTCTTTTCTTTGAAGTAAAATATATCTTTATGTTTTCTTCTTAAATGTAAAAATACTTGATTTTCCAGCATTCTTCCTTTATCCTTTGAAAAAGAAATAGAGTTTGCTGCAGACAAACCATTATCTACTGAATAAACTTTTTTTGGGTTAACCTGCTGTTCTTTATATGAATAGCTAAATTTTGGAACGGTAAATATTAAATAAGCATCTTCAAAAAATGAAACATAATCAATTACACTTTGAACTGAAGCAACTGAAAACATTTTCTTTAATGAATTGAATGAAAATTCTTTTCCAACATTGCTAATCAAATAAATAGCTAATTTTTTTAATAAACCGGAATTTCTAATCCCAAACCTGACAGCAACATCCCTTATTACAACATCTTTTAATAATTCCTGCAAAACAAAATTTTGTTTACTTTCAAGATATTCAGGAAAACCGCCTGATTGAAAATATTTCTTAAAAGAATCAATTGAAGGTTTAAAATTAGAATAGTCCAGAAATTCTTTAAAAGAAAAAGGAAACAATTCATAACTCAAATGCCTGCCAGTCAAAAGTGTTCCAAGCTCCCTGCTTAAGAGAGATGCATTGGAACCAGTTAAAACTACTTTCTTTTTTTTATCCGCAAGAGAACGGACAAATTTCTCCCACTTAGAAACAACTTGAACTTCATCCAAAAAATAAACGCCTTTCCTTCCATATAATTCAGCAAAAATTTTGTCTGCCTTAATAAAATCAGATAACTCAAAACCATCTAAGCGGACATCCTCCAAATTAAGATAATAAAACTTTTTCTCTTTTTTTGAAAGCTGCTTTAAAAGAGTGCTTTTTCCACAACGTCTTATGCCAGAAACAACCTTAACAAAAGAAGGAACCGGTTTAACTAAAGAAAGGCCCTCTCTAACAATAGTTTTTTTACTCAAAACTAATTCCTTTCTCTGAGCTACAATTACTGCTTCTAGTTTTTCTTTAAGCATATAAATAAAATACGACTTAACGAATTTAAATCTTTCTAATAGCAATAGAATAAAGTTTCTATTATTAATAGAAAACTTCTGCAATAATAAACAGATGGCTGCCAAAAAACCTGCACTAAAACCTGTTTTGCAGCCCAAATACCATTCTAAAAACATTAATTTTAATCATTATCTTTTATACATCTCTATAGGCAATGATGAGGTTATTGTCGGAAAACGCGTAGTTGTTAGCACTAATTTTGAAAAATCGGAAAATTTGAAGGAACAAAACTTGCCTACTAGCTTTATACGAACTAATTTCTTGTCTGCTTCAACAATTGCCTTCCAAAA
>JAHJUD010000046.1 GCA_018829335.1 Microcaldota archaeon
AGTAAATCACGAAGTTTTTGCATAGTTCTTTTACTTCTTCTCTGACTTTTTTTCTGACAGATTCATCGTTTTTGTTTTCAATTATCCTGTTAATCCATTCCCCAACCATTTTCATTTCTTCTTCTTTAAAGCCTCTGGTAGTTAAAGCAGGAGTTCCTAATCTTATTCCTGAAGGATTAAACGGGCTTTTAGTGTCAAAAGGAATCATGTTTTTATTGCAGTAAATTCCTGCTTCATCTAAAATTAATTCAGCTTCTTTTCCTGTGATTTCTTTTTTTGTTAAATCAATTAAAAGCAAATGATTGTCTGTTCCGCCTGAAACTAAGCGAAAGCCATAGTCTTGCAGAGTGTCTCCAAGGGCTTGAGCATTTTTTATTATTTGTTTTGAATAATCTTTGAAGTCTGGATTTAATGCTTCGCCGAATGCAACTGCTTTTGCTGCATTAATATGGTCATGTGGCCCGCCTTGCAGGCCAGGAAAAACTGCTTTATCAATTTTTTCTGCGTGTTCTTGTTTGCATAAAATCATTGCGCCTCTAGGGCCTCTCAAAGTTTTATGTGTGGTTGTTGTTACTACTTCAAAGAATGGAACAGGGTTTTCATGCAGGCCTGAACAGCATAAGCCTGCAATATGTGCAATATCAGCAAAAGAAATTGCATTAACTTCTTCTGCAATTTCTTTTAGTTTTTTGAAGTCAATTTTTCTTGGATAAGCTGAAGCACCAGAAATAATCATTTTAGGTTTTTCTTCTAAAGCAGTTTTCCTTATTGCATCATAATCAATTAATTCTGTTTCTTTTGAAACGCCATAACCTATTGCATGATATTGCATTCCAGAAAAGCTGACTTTGTGACCGTGAGTTAAATGACCGCCCATTGCAAGGCTCATTCCCATGAATTTGTCTCCTAAATTCATTAAAGCCACAAAAACTGCCTGATTGGCTGGACTTCCGGAGTATGGCTGGACATTAACGTGTTCTGCATTAAATAATTTTTTTGCTCTTTCTATAGCTAAATCTTCTATTACATCAACAAATTCATTTCCGCCGTAATATCTTTTATGAGGGTAGCCTTCACTGTATTTGTTTGTAAAAACAGAGCCCATTGCCTCTAAAACTGATTTAGAAACATAATTTTCTGATGCAATTAATTCTAATCCTTGCATCTGCCTTTTTGTTTCGTTTTGTATTGCCTCAAAAACTTTTGAATCAGCTTTCTCTAAAACCATTAAATGACCCCCTAAAAGATATTAAGAAAAGAAAGAAAGTAATTAAATTTGTTTTGGAAGAAAAAGAAATAGAAGGTTAAGCCTTAACGGCTTAACATGTTCTGCAATGCATATTTTTTGTCTATTAAAAGCACATTGCTTGGAATAAAGTTTTCTAGTTTTGCCAAAACTGTTGTAAAGGCAACAAAAGAAATGCTTATTCCAAAAGCAAAAGCAAGTCTTTCAACTGCAACAATTGGAATTAATGCAAGCCATGCTTCTGCAGGCATTGGAATAGTGTAAAGGAATATAATTGAACCAATTGAATGAGCAGTAAAAGTTGAACCAAGACTTCTGAAGAATAAATTGTTTTTGAAGAAGACTGTTGCTATTACAGGAATCAGCCAGTACAAGGAATAAAACCATACTGTCCTTCCAACAGGATGCAATATGAATAAAGCCATTGCAATTAAAGGGATTACTGCAGAAAAATTAAATTTTTTCTTTGACTGCAATCCAAAGTATGCTGCTGCAAAAAGCATTGGAGTCAGCCTAAAAATATTTATGAAATCAAATGTTTTGCCGAACAAAAGCATGTCGCTTAATTGTGCAATTAATACTGCTCCTGCACCAATAAAAGGACCTAAAAAGCTTCCTGCAATTGGCCCAAAAAACTGGAATAAAGTAAAATACTGTTGTTCTGCACCAATAATAGAAGAAAAATTAATTTGCTTGGCTATTAAAACAAGAACAGAAAATAATGCCAGAAACATTATTCTTTTCCCTGTAACCAAATCCCTTAAACTTGTTTTCATTTAATCCCTCCAAAAAATCCATTAAAACTTATTTTTGTTAATATTATATTGTAGCATGGTAAGCTTTTTTAAGTTAGGCTTGTCTAAGCCTTAAGGCAAGTTCAATGCATGAATCAAGGTTATGTAAAAAAATTTCTTCAATGTTAAGGTTTAATGGAATGCTTAAATTTTCTTTTTCTGAAAAAGTTATTATTTTGTTCCAGACTTTTTCTGCACTATTAATTGAATTCACTGGGATTTTTTCTTCTTCAGAAAAAATTTCTTTTTCTGTTTTTTCAGGCATTTCAACTCCAAGCCATCTCAAAAAAAACAGTTCGTTTATTCCTGAAACAGGACAAAAGCTTAAATAAACTTTTGCCGGCTTGATTTTTTTTTCAATGCAAAGAGAATTGTATTCAAAAAGTGTTTTTTGTGTTTTTTCTGATTCAAAAAGAATTTGTGAAGTAAAAAAAGATGCGCCTGAAAGTGTTTTGGTTAACATTCTTTGGGCTTCATTTTCTCTTGAAGGAATCATGATGTTTCCTGCATTAATTGAAGAAAAGCTTTTTGCAAGATTGTTTGCTTCAGTAACTGAAGGCCCTGGGTAAGAAAATTTGTCTGAACTGCCCCCTACAAAAACAAAATCCTTTAAGCCTAATTCATTAACGCTTTTGTTAATCCATTTTTGAAGTTCGTTTAGCCCGTTGCAGTGAACAACCACTTTATTTACAATAACTTTTTTTCCTGTTAATTCATTTATTTTTTTTGCAAATCTTCTTGCAGAAACATTTCTGTAATAAGGTTTTCCTTCAAAGTTTTCATCAACTATTTCAGGCACATTAATTACATCAGGCTTAATTGAATTAACTGATTCACTTACTTTATCCATTACTTTTTCTTTGTAGTTGTCTGAAGTCATTCTGCTTGGAGGCACAATTTCAAGCATTAATTCAGTCATTTTTCATTCACTTAATTTTTCATAATTTTTAATTATTCTAATGCTTTTCTTGCAAGTTCTGCGCCTTTAACCATGTTTTCAAGTTTTGGGAAAGCAATTTCCCATTTTCTTGTCCTTAAACCGCAATCAGGGTTAACCTGCACTTTTTTTGGGTCATCCATCAGCTTGTTGATAAAAAGAATCCTGTCCCTGATAATTTCAGGGGATTCAATCAAATCTGAATGAATGTCTATTAACCCTGCGCCAATGCTTGCATTCATTTTGTATTCTTTGAATAATTCAATTATCTTTAATGCTTCTTCATGTATTTGGTTTGGATTAAATTCTTTTCCTGTTGAATGGTTAGTGCATTCAATCAAGTAGCTGTCTGCAGATGATTCAGCTAATTCAGGAAACAAAGAAGAATAATTGCTGTAACATAAATGAACTGCTTTCTCCACATTTCTTGGGACGCCTTTAAATGATGCATTAATTCCTTCAACTACTAAGTCTGCTTCATGCTGTTTTGTTGAAGCAGCAGGCTCATCAATCTGAATCACTTCAGCCCCTGCTTTAACATATTCTTTTACTATTGGATTAATTACATCTGAAGCAAAATCAAGAACTGCATTTCTTCTTGCTTCCTTAACTGGATTTCCTGAAGCTTTTTTTTCCTGTAATTCAGCGTAATATTCAACATAACTCCAGTCAGTCATAGTATAAGGGCCTGTAAGGCAGGGTTTTATTATTTTTTGTGAATGATTTCTTGCAAACTCAAATTCTTTTTTAAACCAGTCAATTCCTTCATCAGAGATTTCAACTTTTTTTGTAATTATTCCTTTCCTGAAATAATTTGCATCAAAAGAATTCACAAACCCTGCTGTTTTGATTCCTTTTGTTTTTGATGCAAAAGCGTCATACATTTCAGTTCTTGGCTGTTCTCCGTTAAAAACCCTGTCTAATCCTGCTTTTTCAAGCATTCTAATAACATAAATTGAAGAAATGTCAATTATCCTTTGTTTTTCTTCTTGAGTTCTTTTTTCGCCGTTTTTTTGAAGCAGTCCTGTTTTTTTTTCGTTTGCTAATTCAAATCTTTCATTTACATCAAATTTTTTTCCCCATTCAAGAGCATCTTTAATCCAGTTTTCATTGGAAGGAGCATTAAGTTTCTGCCTCCAGATAGGCCTTTGAATGCTTCCAATTTCCTGAGTCAAAAAAGTTTTATTCATTTTATTCTTCTCCTGAAAGTCCTGCTGCTGCCTTTGAAAGAATATTTATTTTTTCAAGGCCTTGCTCAAATGGAACATCAAACAGCCTGTCATTAGGCCCTATAAAAAAGTTTCCTGAAAAAGACGCATTCAATTTAAAGTCTTTAATTGTTTTTTTAACGCTTTCAATTGATTCAATTCCGATTCTTGAACCGTCAACTAAACCCAAAAAAACGTCTTTTTTTGTTTTTATTCCTGAAAAATCAGAATAAAAGCAGTCAACTCCAATAAAATCAAAAGCTGTTTCTTCAATTAAAGGGATTGCTTTTGATGCGTCAGCCAAAGGAAAATTTATTCCAAGAGTAAAATTTTTTTCCTTTATTTTTCCTGCAAATCCTTTAACCAAAAGCTTTTCGTCAAAACTTTCTTTAAGGAAATCAAAGCCAAAAGAAGGTTCAGAAAAAATTACAGCAAAATAGCCTTTTTCTTTAAGGGAATCAAGGTTTAATGCAATGGCTTGGGCATAATCCAATACAAGCTCTTTATTGTCATTGTAAAAAGAATTCTGCACCAGTCTTGAAAAAGAATAAGGCCCAGGCAAAAACAAAACTCCTTTCCTGTCTTCAATTTCAGGAAGAAAAGATGAAAGTTCATTCCCTTTAGCAGTTATTTTTGAAATTATTTCAGGTTTTCTGTAAAAAGTGTTGGTTGAATACCATCTTGTTACAGGGCCAACAGAATCTTCTCCTGAAGAATTCCTTTTCCTGAAGCCGTTAAAAAAAGAAAAAGGCCTTAATAAGTCAAGCCAGTTTGCCTGCCCTGCTGAAACAAAAGCAAAACCTTTTTCTTGCGCATTAATTATTTTTTCTGCATCTTTTTTCAAAAGTTCCTCAAATTTCTCTTTAGTTGAGTGCCCGTCCCTTAAAAGCCTGTGCTCACTAATTGTTTCAGCGCTTCTTGAAACAGGGCCTGAAAGAATTGCTCCCAAAAAAGACATTAAATCACTGAAAAAAAAAGAATAGAACAATTTTAAAAGAATAATTGAGATAAAAAATATTCTTAAAAGAATAATACTGGGAGTTTGTAAGCCGACTAAAGGGAAATAACAGTAATTTTTTATTTTTGTTCTTCAATTAACTCATAATGCAAATAAAAGAAAACGTGAAAAAAATTTTTTCTGAAATCCCGAAAAACGTTAAAGTTCTTGCTGCAACAAAAAACCAGAATCCTGAAAAAATAAAGCAGGCAGTAAATGCAGGAATAAGGGTAATCGGGGAAAATATTGTGCAGGACGCAGAAAAAAAGTTCTCTGAATTTGATTTTGAAGTGGGAAAGCATTTTATCGGGCATTTGCAGTCAAATAAAGCAAAAAAGGCAGTTGAATTGTTTGACTGCATTCAGTCAGTTGATTCATTAAAGCTTGCAGGAAAAATTGATTCAGCCTGTTCAGGCATTAACAAGAAAATGCCTGTATTTATTGAATTAAATTTAGGGGAAAACCAAAAATTCGGGGTAAAAAAAGAAGAAATACTAACTATTGCAGAAGGAATTTCCCGGATGAACTTCCTTGAATTAAAAGGATTAATGTTTATAGCGCCGTTTTTTGAACAGCCGGAAAAATCTGTTCCTTTTTTTTCTGAAGCAGGAAAAGTTTTTTTTGAACTCAAGAATTCTTTTGCTTCAGTTGAAGTGCTTTCAATGGGAATGAGCACAGATTTTGTTTTTGCGGTAAAAAATAAAAGCAATATGATTAGGATTGGAAAAAAAATTTTCAGTTAAACATGCTTGTAAAAGTCAACGTTTATTTCGCCTAAAAAGAAAATTGAGCCAACAACAAACAATAAGTCTTTTTCTTCGGTTCTGGTTAAAGCAAAATCAAATGCTTCCTGTGAGTCATGAAAGCCAATAAAAGGTTTTTCGTGTTTTTCTGCAAAAGAAACCAGTTTTTCTATGTCCATTCCCCTGTAATTTGCCCTTGTAATAACTATTTTGTCTGCTAAAGGAAAAATGAGTTCGCTTATTTTTTCAGCGTCTTTATCTGAAGACAAGGCAATCAATAAAATCATTTTGTCAAACATTTTCTTTTTTTTCATTAACAAAAGGGTTTTTTTTATTTCCTTAAAGCAGTCTGAATTATGGCCTGCATCAAAAATAGTCAAAGGCTTTCTTTGGATTACCTGAAATCTTCCTGGAATAAAAGCTTTTTTTATTCCTTCCTTGATTTTCTTTTTGTCAAACTTTAATTTAAGTTTTTTTACTGCAAGAACTGCAGTGGCAATATTTATTGGCTGGAATTCACCTAAAAGAGAGGTTTCAATTCCTTTTATTTTTTCTCCTTCAACTTCCAAATCAAATTTCTGTTTTATTAAACTGAACAAGTGATTAGATGTTTTGCAGAGTTTTTGAACTTCAAATACAGGAACATTTTCTTTTGATGCTTTTTCTTTGATTACTTTAAGGACTTTTTTGTCTTTTGATGCCGTAACCACAATTGAATCAGGCTTTATTATTCCTGCTTTTTCTTCTGCGATTAGTTCAACTGTATT
Organism: Microcaldota archaeon; assembly: GCA_018829335.1. Taxonomy (GTDB): domain Archaea; phylum Iainarchaeota; class Iainarchaeia; order Iainarchaeales; family 1-14-0-10-31-34; genus 1-14-0-10-31-34. Next base: position 6,693 of record JAHJUD010000046.1, read on the forward strand.
GCCTAAATATTCAGTGTGTTCAATTGAAACATTGGTTATTACTGCAATTTCAGGTTTTATCACGTTTGTTGCGTCAAGGCGTCCGCCTAAACCTGTTTCAATTACTGCAAAATCAACTTTTTTTCTTGCAAAAAAATCATATGCTATTGCAACAGAAAACTCAAAAAAAGTGGGAAACAAAGAAGAATCTTTTTTCTTTAATTTATCAGTTATTTTCTTTATTTTTTTTATTTCAAAAATCAGTTCTTTGTCGTTTATGTCAAAAGAATTAAGTTTTATTCTTTCACTAAATCTTTTAATATGAGGAGAAATATAAAGCCCTGTATTAAACCCGTATTCTTGAAGGATTTGGCTGATTATTGTTGAAGTTGAGCCTTTGCCGTTTGTTCCTGCAATATGAATGCTTTTGAATGAATTCTGCGGATTATTTAATTTTTTTAGAACAGCATTAACTCTTTCTAATCCTAAAACAGTCCCAAGCTTGTGCGCAGAAAACAGGTAATTAAGGTAATCTTTTCCTTTCATTAATTTTCACTTTGCTCCGGGTAAATTAAGACAAAAAAAGATTAAAAAATGGTGTGAGCATAAATTTAAAAGAATGAATAAAGGCATGCTTATTGTATTAGAAGGGCTGGATTCAAGCGGCAAAGCCACTCAAACAAAACTGCTTGAAGAAAAACTTAAAGAAAAAGGAATTAAAACAAAAACTTATTCTTTTCCAAGATACAATGAATTTTTTGGAAAACTTATTGCAGAATACCTTAAAGGAAAATTCGGAAAAAAAGAAGATGTGCCAGAAGAATTTGTTTCATTGCTTTATTCTCTTGACAGATATGAAATAAAAAAAGAAATCAATTCTTTTCTTGAAAAAGGTTTTGTTGTTTTAATGGACAGGTATTATACTTCTAATTTTGCTTACCAGACAGCCAAATTCAGCAAAGAAAAAAAAAGAAAAGATTTTTTGGGTTGGCTGAAAAAGCTTGAATCAGCCATGCCTTTTCCTGATATGGTTTTTTTTCTTGATGTTCCAGTTGAATTCTCACAAAAATTAATGGATTCAAGAAAACAAAAGGATTACATGAAAGAAAAAAAAGACATTCACGAAAAAGATTTAGATTACCAGAAAAAAGTAAGGGAAATGTTTCTTGAATTATGCAGAACAGAAAAAAACTGGTTTATAGTGGAATGCACTGAAAAAGGGAAACTGAAAACAAAAGAAAAAATAAATGATTTTTTATGGAGTAAAATTGAACTCTTGCTGAACCAAGAAAATAAAAAAGCTTCCCTTGCTTAATTTTTTATGCACAGAATTGAAGTATTTTTCAGAGAAGAAAAAAATGATGCTGAATCAATTTCAGTTAAAAAAGAAATTGAATCAGAATTAGGGATTAAAACTGAATCAGTGAAAATTGTGCATTGTTATTATATTAATGCTGAATTAAGTGAAGAAGAAGCAAAAACTGCTGCAGAAAAACTTTTTTGTGATCCAATAGTGCAGAATTATTCAGTTGATTCAGATTCAGGGATTAAAGCAGACTTTATGGTTGAAATAAAGTTTCTGCCTGGAGTAACAGACAATGAAGGAAACGCAGCAATGATTGGAGTAAAAGATTTGCTTAAAAGGGAATTCAGGGAAAAAGAAAATATTAGGACATCAAAAAAATACTTTTTTTCCGGAAACCTGAAAGAAAAAGAAATTGAGAGAATCTGCAGGGAAATGCTTGCAAATCAAGTAGTAGAATCATATGAAATAAAAAAGCTGGATTGAAAAGTGAAAAAATAAAAAATTAAATAAAAAGAATGAATAAAAAAAATGAACAGAAATAATAAAGAAATAAATTAAAAAAAATAATTAAAATGCAAAATGAAATTAAATGATTGAAATGAAAAACACAATTGAAATATCAAAGATGAACGAAAAAGAACTCATAGATTTAAGCAATAAAATGCTTTTGGCTTTAAACGCAAAAGAAATGAATTCAGTTCAAGAATACTTTAAGGAAAAAAACAGGCATCCTTTTCAGGCAGAATTAGAAACAATTGCACAAACATGGAGCGAGCACTGCAAGCACAAAACATTTAATTCAGCAATAAATTATAAGGAAATTTTTTTGGATGGAACAATAAAAGAAAAAAAGTTTGATAACTTGTTTAGGGAAACAATTAAATCAGCAACACACAAATTAATGAAAGAAAAAAACTGGCTTGTATCTGTTTTCTCTGATAATGCAGGAATAATTTCATTTAATGAAGAATTTGATGTAGCATTCAAAGTTGAAACACATAATCATCCTTCTGCTTTAGATCCTTATGGAGGGGCAAACACTGGCATTGGAGGAGTAATAAGAGACATTTTAGGCGTTGGATTAGGAGCAAAGCCTGTTGCAAACACTGATGTATTTTGTTTTGCTGACCCTGAAACAAAAAAAGAAGATGTTCCTGAAAATTTGCTTCATCCTAAAAGGATTTTTAAGGGAGTAAGAGCAGGAGTAAGAGATTACGGAAATCGAATGGGAATTCCAACCATTAACGGCGCAATATTATTTGATGAAAGGTATTTAGGAAACCCTTTAGTGTATTGCGGGACTATTGGATTGATTCCAAAAGGATTGCATGAAAAAAAAGCCTTTAAAGGAAACAAAATTATTGCAGTCGGAGGAAGAACAGGAAGAGACGGAATTCATGGTGCAACTTTTTCTTCAATTGAATTAAACGAGGAAACTTCTTCTACTGCAGTTCAGATAGGAAACCCAATAGAAGAAAAAAAAATGATGGACGTAATTTTACAGGCAAGAGACAAAAAATTATATTCTTGTATTACTGACTGTGGCGCAGGAGGATTTAGTTCAGCTATAGGGGAAATGGGAGAAGAAACAGGCGCAAAAGTTTTTTTGGAAAAAGCGCCGTTAAAGTATAAAGGATTAGAGTCATGGGAAATCTGGGTAAGTGAGGCTCAAGAAAGAATGATTCTGGCTGTTCCTGAAAAAAACACAAAAGAATTTTTGGAATTATGCGGAAAAGAAGATGTTGAAGCAACAGTTTTAGGGGAATTCACTGAAACAAAAAAATTAGAAGTATTTTTTAACGAAGAAAAAATCATTGACTTGGAAATGGATTTTTTGCATAAAGAAATTCCAAAAACAGAAAAAAACGCTGAATGGAAAGAAAAAACATTAACTGAAGAATTTAGTGAACCAGAAAACTTTAATGAAGTTTTAATGCAATTGCTTGCAATGCCTAATATTGCCTCAAAAGAAACAACAATAAGACAGTATGACCATGAAGTGCAAGGCACTTCAATAATAAAGCCTTTAATGGGAAAAAAAAATGATGCTCCAAGCGATGCTTCAATAATAAAGCCTTTATTTGAATTCAAAGAAGGAATTGCAGTCTCAAACGGAATTAATCCATTATATGGAGACATTGATCCTTATTGGATGGCTGCCTCTGCAATAGATGAAGCAATAAGAAATTTAATCTGTGTTGGAGCCCAAATAAACCATATTGCATTATTGGATAATTTTTGTTGGGGTTCTCCTACAAAAGAAAAGCTGGCTGAATTGGTTAGGGCTTCAGTTGCCTGCAGGGAAACCGCAATAGCTTTTGGAACTCCATTTATTTCAGGAAAAGATTCTTTTCATAATGAATTCAGGTTAGGAGAAAAAACAATTTCAGTTCCTTCCACTTTGCTTATTTCTGCAATAGGAGTTCTTCCTGATGCAATCAAAAGGATTTCAATGGACTTAAAAGAAAAAAACAATTTGATTTATTTGGTTGGAGCAACAAGAAACGAATTAGGTGCAAGCCATTTCCTTAAATTACAGGAAAAACTTGGAAAAAATGTTCCTGAATTAAATGCTGAAGAAGCAAGAAAAGCCTATGAAAAATTATCTGAAATTGCTTTGATCGGAGAAAAAAATTCTGAAAGAATTATTCGTTCAATGCATGACTGTTCAGAAGGAGGATTAGCTGTAACAATAGCTGAAATGGCTTTTGGAGGAATGCTTGGAGCAGAAATAGATTTAAGGAAAATTGTTTTTGAAGGAAATGAAAAAGAAAAAACAAATACAGTTTTGCTTTTCTCTGAATCAAATTCAAGGATTTTAGTTGAAGTGCCGTTTAAATTCAAAGACAAATTTGAATCAATAATGCAGGGAACAATTTTTGCTGAAATAGGATTTGTTTCAGATGATTTAAACCTTAGAGTTACAGGCTTGAATGGAGAAAAAATAATTAATTCAGATTTAAGTGAATTAAAAAACACATGGAAAAAAACATTAAATTGGTGAAAAATGAAAATAAGGAATGAATGAAAAAAATGAAGCGGAAATAAAAATGCAAATCAAAGAATTAATGAAAAAAATTGAAGTGACAATAAAATGGAATTAAAAAATTTTAAGTGATGTGAAATGAATCCAAAAATTATTGTTTTAAGGACTGCAGGAACAAACTGCGATTATGAAACAGTCAATGTATTCAAGTATTTGGGTGCAGAAGTAGATTTAGTTCATGTTAATTCCCTACAAAGAAAAGAAATTTCTTTAAGTGATTACCATTGCCTTGTATTGCCTGGTGGTTTTGCTGACGGAGACTATATTTCTTCAGCCAAAATTCTTGCAAACAAGCTGAAATATAATTTAAGAGAAGAAATTGAAAATTTTATTTCAGAAAAAAAACTGATTTTAGGCATTTGCAACGGCTTTCAGGCTTTAGTTAAAGCAGGTTTTCTTCCTGCAATAAATAATTTTTTTGAACAGCAGGTTACTTTGCTTTGGAATCAATCAGGACATTTTCAGGATGAATGGATTACAATGAAAAAAACCGGAGGAAAGCATTGCGTCTGGACAAAAGAAATTGAATCAGTTTACTGCCCTATAAACCATGGGGAAGGAAGACTTGAAATTCCTGAAAACACTTTGAAAGAATTATATGAAAAAGATTTGGTTGTATTTAAGTATGAAAAAAACCCTAATGGTTCAATGGATTCAATTGCAGGCATATGTGATGAAACAGGAAGAATTTTTGGTTTAATGCCTCACCCGGAAAAAAACGCTTTTTCTTTAACTGACCCAAGAAGCACAAGAGAACAATTTGGATTTGAAGGAGAAGGAATTTCTATTTTCAGGAACGGGGTAACATATATAAGGGAAAACCTGTTCTGATTTAAGTAAAAAAAGAAAATTGAATAAAAAAAGAAAAAATTAATTTAATTTCTGAAAAAGATTGAAATGAAAAAGAAAAACATTTTATTAATTTTAAAGCTGTTAAAAAAAGAAGTCGGCTTTCATAAGCCTGTAGTAGGATTTGAAAACCCTTTCAAGGTTTTGATTTCAACTGTTTTAAGCCAGAGGACAAGAGATGAAAATACAGAAAAAGCATCCAAAGCTTTATTCAAAAAATTTTCTAATTCAAAAACTCTTGCAAAAGCAAAAACAAAAGAAATTGAATCACTGATTAAGCCTGCAGGATTTTACAGGGTTAAAGCAAAGACAATCAAAAAAATTGCAATAGATTTAATTGAAAGGTTTAATGGAAAAGTTCCTTCTTCTCTTGAACAGCTTGTTTCACTTAAAGGTGTTGGAAGAAAAACCGCTAACTGTGTTCTTGTATACTCTTTTCATATTCCTGCTATTCCGGTTGATGTTCATGTTCATCGCATTTCAAACCGCATTGGTTTGGTGAAAACTAAAACTCCGGAAGAAAGCGAAACTGAATTAATGAAAGTGTTTCCAAAAAGCAAATGGATTGAATTAAACGATTTAATGGTTAAATTTGGGCAGAATAAATGCTTTCCAAGAAACCCTAAATGCGAAACCTGCCTGTTGAACAAGGAATGTGATTTTGGAAGGGAAAAATTAAATAAAGGAAAAACTATTTGATTATTATGGCTAATGGAATTGAAGCAGTTGAAGTGACAAGAGACAAAATTGATGAATATCTTGGTTTAACAACAGAAGAATTTGTTGAAGATAAAAGCAGAATTGAAGAAGCAAAAAAAAGAGGCAAAAAACTGCTTTTACAATCAATGGATTCTGGATTAAAATTATTTTTTATTGTAAGAACAGGAAAAGAAGGACAAAAAATATTATGAGTTTTTGGTTTAAACCCTAAAAGGACAATAACTTATAAAAACTTGAAAGCAAGAGCGCTTGTGGAACCATTATTCTTGCAAAACGAATTATTTGATTTTTTAATTGTTAAAGAATTAAGGGGAAAACCTTTTGTTTTTTCAAAATGCATTAAATTGATTGAACAAAAAGCCAGAGAACTTGGAATGAAAAAAGTTGTGATGAGAATTGAAGCAAAAAATCCTAATTGGAAAAAATTAGGGAAAAAATTCTTTTCCAAAAAACAGTACGATTATTCTACAATGACATTTGAGGGAATGAAATATTATTTGGAAAACCTGGGAAGAAAAGGCATTAGGGCAGTTTTTAAACGAAAAAAACGCAGACAACCTAAAAGACTTCTTGTTTCAAAAAAATTGAAGTGATTAAACAAGATCCATTAAAGTGTTTTTTGAATTCCTTTTCCAAGCTTTCTGCTTTCTTGCCAGTTACAATGTTTTCCAATGAATTATAAAAATCAATATGCCTTATTTTATTATTATGAAAGAAAGAATTGAATTCAAAGTTTTTGGAAGGGTTCAGGGAGTAGGCTTCCGTTTTGCTGTAGTCAGGGCCTCAAAAAAATTTAAAGTAAAAGGTTTTGTAAAAAACCTTGATTCAGGCGAAGTTTTAGTTATTGCAGAAGGAGAAAAAAAAGAATTAGAAAAATTCATTGAAGAAGTGAAGAATTTTTCTTTTACTCAGATAACAAAAGTTGAAGTGCAATGGAAAAAAACATTAAACGAATTTGAAGAATTCAGAATAGAGTATTAACTATTTTTAACATAAATTGAAACTCTTTTAGTGAATAACCTTCCGTTTGAAAGAAATCCAATGTTTATTTCATAGTTGCCTGAAGGAATGTCTTCTCTTAAAGCCCTTAAATTAAAATCAAAAGACCTTGATTCACCTTTTCCTAAAACAGGAACAGAAACTTCTTCAGGAAAAACAACGATTGAATCAGAGTCAACTGCCTTTGCTTTAATTACTGAATCAACTGCGTCTTCTCCTGAAACGTTCACTACTACAACTTTCATTAATATTTTGTCTTCCTGGCTTAAATCAAAAGAGGATTCAGAAAAAGAAACAAGCAAAGGGTCAGGCTTAAACAAAGAAGAAAAAGCAATAATCAAAAAAGCAATAATTAGAACTGCAATAACTGCAAGCAAAGGAAACTTTAATTTGTCGTAACCAAAAGAAAACTTCGGCATTGAAAGGGATTTTGACTCATCATAAATACTCATGCATTAAAATAAGGTAAATGGAATTTAAAAAATTAACCTTGATTCATTTCAAAGTAAACAAGAAATCGTCTTCTTTTGCGTCAAACAGGCCTGCACGAACTCCGGCATCAAGCCAGGCATGAGCATAAGACAAGGCTGCAAGGGAATTCAACAAATCATTTTTTTCTGAAAAATGCTTTGCATCAGAAAAATAATTTTTTGCCATAGACAAAAAATCCACTGCAATTGCTTTTTCTTTCACGGTTAAGTTTTTTTTGAATTCAATTTTTTGCAGGGCTTTTCCTGTAAGAAAAAAATATCTTTGAACTTTTTCTTCTAACTGAATATTTAAACTTTTATTCATTTTGCTTCCACCCGCTGAAAATTTTCAGGAATTCTTTTTCATCCTCGCTTAAGTTCCCGCAAACAATCAAAGAATGAGGTTCTTTACCAAAATCAAATTTTTTTATTTCTTGCGCAGAACCTGCTTTAATTTTCATTTTATCAGAACCAGCCCTTGCAATTCCAATTAAAACAGAACCAGAAATTAGTTTCATGTTTCTTTTTGATTCAATTGATTCAAGCAGTTCAATCGCTTCACTTATTTTCATAAACTTTTTTTCCTGAACATCAATGTCCAACAGGCATAAAGTGTGCAGGCCAACAGACTTGTTTTTTTCTATTGAATCAAAAAATGATTCAGGAGCGTAATTTTCCCTCTGGAAAACAATTGAAACAGTTTTGCCAAACTTGTATTCCTGCAAACCAGTAAAAGAAACAAAATTTACGACAGAAATTCCGGGAACAACAAAAAAAGGAATTTTTTTTGCTTTAAGTTCTGCAAGAAGAGAAAGATGAGTTGTTGCAGTCAAAGGATTTCCAAAAACAAGCAACGCAATATTTTCTTTTTTTGCAGAAGAAAAAAAAGTTAATGCATTTTCTTCAACTTCTTTCCTGCCCAAAGAAAAAATCTTTTTCCCAATTTCTTTTTCCAGTTCAGAAATTTTTCCTTCAGAATAAAGCGAAGTGTATGCTTCAAGAAAAACTTTTTTGCATTTTTTTATTTTTTCTTTTGCTTCAAGCGTTAAATTATTTTTTTTTAACCCAATTCCAATCAAGAAAAACATTTTTTGTACCAAAAATAATGATTGAAACAAAACATTTAAATATAATAAATCCCTTAATGTGTTAAATAAATTTTTTTTGAAAGGAGGTTTGATTTTATGGCAAAGAAAAAAAAGAAAGCAACAAAGAAGAAAACAGCAAAGAAAAAGAAAAAAAGATAAATGAAAGATTGTTTTCTTGGGAAAGAAATTGATTTCTTTCCTCTATTTTTTTATTTTTGATTTTAAAACTGCTTTTTCTGGTTTTACAAAATGTTTAACCCTAAACTGAACACGTCTCTTATTCCAGGTGCAAAGCCGATTATTATCACAAAAATTTTTATGAAATTCCTGAGTTTTTCGTCTTCTACTTCTTTGTCAACATACCATAAGACAATCAAAGACAAAAGAACTTTTAATAAAATGAATGCAGCAGGAGAAAAAGTTTCAATAACAAAATTAGACAAAACATGCTGTTCACTGTAAGTAAAGAAGCTAAGTGCAATAAAAGTTGCAACACCATCTAAAGTCTGACCTGCAAGAACCGCTAAATTCATTTTGCTTGAAAGAACATTCTGTTTTAATTTGTCATTTAAAAACTTCAAGACAAAAACAATTAATGCAGTTAAACCCAAAACAAAAAAGAATTCAAAAGCATGAGTTAAGTGAAGCAACTGGTAAAGAACTACAGGAACACTTAAAATTATTCCAATTCCCATAAAAACTTTCAGTGTTTCTTTCTGGAAACGTTTTGCAATAAACATTGAAATGATTAAACTGAAGATTGTTAGCAAGCCGACAAGAATGTAAATTCCTGGAGACACAGTATAAAACCCAAAAGTTAAGGGATCAGTTGAACGTTCAAATAAATCAAAATAGACTGCAGAATAATTTTCTTCGAAAATCCTGATAGTTGAACCAAACACAATAAAAGGAAAAACTGCTTTAAGAAAATCGAAATCAAAATTAATTCCTTTCTTTTTAAAGAAAGGGAAAACAACAAAAAAAGCTATTATAAGAAGAATTCCTGCATAAACCAAAGTATTGACTAAATTGTATCCTGAATGGCTTACAATAGGATTAATAAAAAATTCATTGATTAAATCAGAAACCATAAACTAATTAAGCGAAAAACCTTTTTATATTGCACGGAATACAAAGAAAAAACGCAAAACAAATAAAAGGAGAATCAAATAATCAGTATATGTGAGTGAATTGGTTTCAGAAAAAGAAATAAAAGAATTCAGAAAGCCTGAATTTCCTGTTGAATCAGTTTTTTTGAATCGATGGTCTCCAAGGGCAATGTCAGGCGAAAAAATTTCTGACAAAGAATTAATGTCTTTGTTTGAAGCCGCAAAATGGGCTCCTTCTTCTGCAAACAACCAGCCTTGGAAATTTATTTACGCCAAAAGAGAATCAGAACACTGGCAGAAATTCTTTGATTTGCTTAATTCAGGAAACGCTGAATGGGCAAAGAATGCTTCAGCTTTAATTGTTGTTGCCTCAAAAACAACTTTTGATTTTAACAACTCATTTTCAAGGACTCATTCATTTGATTCAGGGGCAGCGTGGATGAGTTTTGCATTGCAGGCTTCAATTAAAGGATTGACCGCACATGGAATGGAAGGATTTGACTATGATAAAGCAAAAAAAGAATTAGAGATTCCAGAAGAATACCAAATAGAAGCAATGATTGCATTAGGAAAAAAAGGAAAAAAAGAAGATTTATCAGAAAAAAATCAGAAAAGAGAATTTCCTTCAGACAGGAAAAAGCTTTCAGAAACTGTCTTTGAAGGAAAATTTAGAAAATGACAGCTGATTTTTTATGGCAGGAAACTTAAAGCAGGCACTGGAAAAAAAACTTTCAGAAAAAGAAAAAGCTGTTTTTGTTAAAAGCTTTGATTCTTTAGGGAATATTGCAGTAATTGAAATTCCAAAAGAATTAAAGAAAAAAGAACAGCTTATTGGAAACACTTTACTTGAATTAAATAAAAACTTTAAAACAGTCTGCAAGATTGCAGGGCCACACAAAGGCAAATACCGTTTACAACCATTAAAGATTATTGCAGGCGAAAAAAATTTTATTGCAGAATACAAAGAGTCAGGATGCAGATTTGTTTTTGATGTAAGAAAAACTTTTTTTTCTCCCCGCTTGTCTAATGAACGATTAAGGATTTCAAAACTGATTAAAAAAAATGAAATCATTGGATGCTTTTTTGCAGGAGTCAGCCCGTTTCCTGTTGTTTTCTCAAAAAACTCTGAAATGAAAAAAGCTTTTGCAGTAGAATTAAACCCTGAAGCAGTAAAAATGATGAAAAAAAATGTTTTAATAAATAAATGCGCAGAAAAAATTACAGTGATTCAAGGAGACGTAAACAAGATTGCACGAACTAAACTAAAGAATTCCTGTGACAGGATTGTAATGCCAATGCCTCACGGAGGAGAAAACTTTTTGAAAGAAACCCTGAAAGCATTAAAGAAAAATGGAGTAATTCATTTTTATCAGGTATTAGAAAAAGAAACTGCTTTTGAAGAAGCAATTGCGCGAGCAAAAAAAGAATGCATTAAACAGAAAAGAAAATTTGTTTTATTGGATAAAAAAATTGTCAGGCCTTTTAGTGCAACAAAAGTTCAGGTTGTAATTGATTTTAAGGCAGGTTAAAAAATATTTTGGGTTTATTTTATTCAGGTGTTTAAATGAATTTTGTTTTTTTAGGACAGCAGGGAGCAGGAAAAGGAACTTTTGCACAGCATTTAAGTGAAAAAAAAGGTTTAATCCAGATTAGTGCAGGAGATTTATTAAGAGCAGAAGTTAAAGCTGAAACGAATTTAGGAAAAAAAGTTAAAGAAATAATGAATGCAGGAGAACTGGTTTCAGATGAATTAATTGCAGAAATGATTGAAAAAAGAATTAAAGAAGTAAAAGAAAAAGGATTTATTTTAGACGGTTATCCAAGAACACTAAAACAAGCTGAATTATTGGAAGGGATAATGCAAAAACTGAATTTGAAAATTGATGCTGCAGTAAATTTTACTATTGGCGATGCAACTACAATTGAAAGGCTTGGCGGAAGAAGAACATGCAAGAACTGCAATAAAGTTTATCATATAAAATATTTGCCTCCAAAAATTACAGGAAAATGTGATGCCTGCGGAGGAGAACTAATTACAAGAGACGATGACAAGCCTGAAGCAATAAAGAAAAGACTTGAAGCATACAAAAAACAAACAAAACCTTTGATTGATTATTATAAAGAAAAAGGTTTATTGAAAGAAATTGACGCAGAACCAAAAATAGAAGAAATCAAGCCGGTATTTGACAAAATAATAGAAGAAATTGAAAACAAAAAAATTACTGGTTAAAGCGATTAATTAGTTGACTCAACTTTTTATTTATTTCCACTATCATTTTTCTGGTTAAAGCAATTGATTTTAAGGCTTCAGGGGAAATGTCTTTTCTTGATTCAAGAATATCTATTGAACTTGATTGTCTTATCAAATCAGTTCTTGCTTTCTTTATGGCATTTAAATCAGGTGTGGGAGAATCAAATAAACTTAATACTTTCCTAAAAATCTGCGAAACATTTTCAGAAATCTGCAACTCTTTTCTAACAATCTGCAAATTTCCTTTAGCAATCTGCAAACGGGTTTTTTCTAACAAAAGCTCACTGGTAACTAGATTATTAATCAAGTCTAATTTATGATTTGAATATCTTTTACTTGTATTAGCATTAATTTTTGTAAGAAAATCATTAACAGACATTTTATTTTTTTTAGAAACCCTTTTCATATTTTCATAAGTTTTTCTAGCACTTTTTCTTAATGCTTTTTGGTAAGCAAGAGTTCCGGGTTTTTTATGAATCATTTTTGCCATAACATCACTTAAGTTTATCAAAAGTTTTCTTTAAAAGCAAGGCATCTTCCTCTAAATTAGGGCTTTCGCAGATCAGCCAGCCTTTGACTTTAAAGTCTTTCAATACCTGCAACAAATCTTTGTAATTCATGTCGCTTTCTTTTAGGATTAAATGTTTTCTTTCGCCTTTCTCTGAATAATTTATTCCGCTTAAATGCATGTGCAGTTCATTTAGAGCTTTTTTTCCTAATTTGTTTTCAACTAAAGAAAGGTTTTCAGTGAATTCTTCTAAAGAATTGTTTTTTCCTGTACTTCGGGCATGCAAATGAGAAAAATCAATGCAAGGCTGAACTAATTCAAATTCTTCTGATAAAAAAACAATTTCTTCTAAAGAACCCCATTGAGTTGCTTTGCCGGTTGTTTCAGGCCTAAGCCAGATTTTGATTCCTACATCAATTAATTTTTTTTCGATTTCTTTTATTCCTTCTTTAATTTTTTGAAAAACTTGTTTTGGTTCTTGTTTCATATAAAATCCTGCATGAAAAGTAACTGATTTGGCTCCGCACAAAAAACCGATTTTAGCTGAAGAAAAAATATAGTTAACTGAAGCATAATATGTTTTTTTTTCAACTGAATTCAGGTTAATGTAAAAAGGCGCATGAACAGTTAATTCAATTGATTCTTGTGCTGCAATTTTTTTTATTTCCGGAGCTTTTTCTCTTGAAATATTTATTGAACGCACAAATTCCAGTTCCATGCATCCAAGTTTTAGTTCTTTTAATCTTTTTATTCCGTTTTCTGTTGAACGGTTTTTTGTGCTTAAAGGAATTCCAGCTGTTCCAAACAATAATTCTTTTGGCATGAAATAAATAAAGAAAGTTAGGTTTTAATTGGTTTTGAATGATAAAATGAATCAGTTCAATAAGTTTTAATTGATTTTGAATTTTATTTTGTTGAGTGGCATAAAATGATTGAAGTATTAATTGTCGGAAGCATTGGATTAGACGACATTGAAACACCTTTTGGAAAAATAATTAACACTTTAGGCGGCTCTGCAGTTTATTCTTCTATTGCTTCATCTTTTTTTGCTCCAACAGGAATTGTAGGAGTAATAGGCGAAGATTTTCCAAAAGAACACATGGATTTAATTGAAAGAAGGAGAATTGACACTAAAGGAATAGAAGAATTAGAAGGAAAAACTTTTCGTTGGAGCGGAAAATACGAGTTTGACTTGAATACAGCACAAACACTTAAAACAGAATTAAATGTAATAGAAAACTTTAAACCAAAAATTCCAGAAGAATACAAAAACGCAGAATATGTTTTTTTAGGCAACATTGACCCTGAACTGCAGTTAAGTGTGCTTGAACAAATAAAAAACCCTAAATTAGTTGTAAGCGATACAATGAATTACTGGATTGAAAGCAAAAGAGAAAAAGTAATGGAAGTAATAAATGCAGTTGACATTGCTTTAATGAATGACAGCGAAGCAAGAGAATTATTTAAGACACCAAATTTAGTTAAAGCAGCAAAAGAAATACTCAAATTAAATTCAGATTATGCAATAATAAAAAAAGGCGAACACGGCGCAGTAATGTTTACTGACAACAAACATTTTTCTGTTCCAGGTTATCCTTTAGAAGACATTAAAGATCCTACAGGAGCTGGAGACAGTTTTGCAGGAGCCTTAACAGGATTTCTTGCACAAACAAAAGAATTAAATGACTCCAATTTAAGGAAAGCAATGGTTTATGGGTCAGTTTTAGCTTCACTGGAAGTAGAAGGATTAGGAGTAACTAACATGGATTTTATTACTCAATTCAGGATAAAGGAAAGGTTTGAGGAATTCAAGGAAATCGTAAAGTTTTAATTACTCTAATAACCTGTTCATTTTTCTTGCCTTGAGTTTGTTTTTGCCTTGTAATTTTCCAACAAACTTTCTGTTGATTTCTGACTCCATTTTTTTCAGGCTTGAATCAATTGCCTTAATTAATTTCCAGTCAAAAGCTTTTGAAGACAAAACCGTTCCAGAAAAACCCAGAGAAGAACGAACAGAAAACTTTCTTCTTGTTCCTGTTTTCTGGTGTTCTTTCAGCCTTAATTCAATGAATTCAATGTTTTTTAATTTACGGTTATTTCTTTCACAGAATTTAAGGCAGTCATTAGTGATTAAGTCTTTTTCCAGTGAACCAATTTCCTGAAAACCAGATAACTTTACTTCAAATTCACTCATAACACCAACTCCTTTCTCTCAGTAAAAGGAAAAGATTGAACTGTTTTTAAATCTTTTTCACAAACCTTGCAGGAATTCCGGCAAAAAAAGAGTTTTCTGGAACATCAGAGTTAACCAAGCTCATGGATCCAATAACAGAATTGTCTCCTAATTCAACTCCAGCCAAAACAGTAGAGTTTGCGCCTATAAGAACATTTTTTCCTATTATTACTTTTCCTGTCCTGTATTCTTTTATCAGGAATTCATGTGCAAGAACTGTTGCGCCAAAACCAATAATTGAATTGTCTTTTATTTCAATTAATTCAGGCCAGAAAAAATCAAGCATTACTAAAGCAGCAACAGAAACATTTTTTCCTATTTTCATTCCTGTCAGACGCAGTAAAAAGCGCTTTAAAGTAAAAGAAGGAAGATACCTACACAAAAAAATAATGCAGAAATTAAATGCAATCCTAAAAGGATTTCTGATTTGATGCCATTTAGTTAAAGAATTAGCTGTCTGAGTTTTAAATGAAGAAAGCTTTCTCATAATAAAAAAAGAGAAAGAAAAGGTTTTATTTGCCTTTGTTGAACTCTTTAAGCAAATCCATTATAGTGTCAGAAAAACTCTTTTTTTTGTCTTCTTTTTTTACTGTTCTTTTAACTGTTTTCTTTACTGTTGTTTTCTTTGCTTTATTTTTTACTGGATTCTTTTTTGTTATTACTTTCTTTTTAACTGTTTTCTTTTTTGCTTTTTTCTTTGGCATAACATCACCTGTTTTACTAACGCTTTTCTTTTATTTAAATTTTATGTTCCGGTTTCCCATGAAGCAAGATACTTTTTTTGTTCTTCAGTTAAGGAATCAATTTCAATTCCCATTGCGGCAAGCTTTAGTTTAGCAATGTTTTTGTCAATGTCTTCAGGAACCACATAAACCTTGTTTTCTAGTTTGCCTTTGCTTTTAACTATATATTCAGCGCTTAAAGCCTGGTTAGCAAAACTCATATCCATTACATCTGCTGGATGGCCTTCAGCTGCAGCCAAATTAATTAAACGGCCTTCTCCAAGCAAATAAATTTTTTTGTCGTCCTGCAAAACATATTCTTCAACAAAATCTCGAACTTTTCTTTTGGATTTCTTCATTTTTTCTAATTCAGCAATATTAATTTCAACATTAAAATGGCCAGAATTTGCAATCAAACATTCTGGTTTCATTAATTCAAAATGCTGTTTGTCTATTACATTAATGTCTCCGGTTAAAGTTACAATCAAATCAGCCTGCTTGCAGGCGTCATTCATTTTTTTTACAATAAAGCCGTCCATTCTTGCCTCTAAAGCCTTTAAATGATCAACTTCAGTTACAGTAATGTTTGCCCCCATTCCTTTTGCTTTTAATGCAAAACCTCGACCGCACCAGCCATAACCTGCAACAACAAGATTTTTTCCTGCCAACAAAATATTTGTTGCTCTGATTATTCCATCTAAAGTGCTTTGACCTGTTCCATATCTATTATCAAACATGAATTTTGTTGTAGCGTCGTTTACTGCAATAATAGGATACTTTAATACTTTATCTCGTTCCATTGCTTTAAATCTGATTACTCCTGTAGTGGTTTCTTCTGTTCCTGCAATCATGCCTTCCAAGCATTCTTTTCTTTTTGAATGAATAGTTGACACTAAATCTGCGCCATCATCCATTGTAATTTGAGGTTTTGAATCCAAAACAGAATTAATATGTTTATAGTAAACTTCATTGCTTTCTCCTGTAATAGCATAAACATCAATGCCATATTCTTTAACTAAAGCAGCTGCAACATCATCTTGAGTGCTTAAAGGATTTGAAGCACATAATTTTACTTCTGCTCCGCCTGCTTTTAATGTCCTCATTAAATTTGCTGTTTCTGTTGTAACATGAAGGCAACACCCAATCCTTAAACCCTTTAAAGGTTTTTCTTTTTCAAATCTTTCTTTGATTAATCTCAAAACCGGCATGTGTTTTTCTGCCCATTCAATTCTCTGCTTTCCTTTTACAGCTAATTTTTCATCTTTAATATCTGGCATTTTAAGTCCTCCTAAAAAAAATAATAAAAAACAAAATGAATAAATTCCATAAAATTTAATTCAAATAAAAACATTAAAACAGAAAATTTTATTAAACAACTTATTCAGTTTTTTCTGATGAAAATTGCATAAACTACGCCAAAAACAATTATTATCAGTCCAACCACAATTGGAATCAATAAATCCGGCTGAGGCTGGTCAATTTGTTTTTTGAGTTTACAGCATTCAGATTCAGGTTCTTCAACACAGCAGTCTGTAATAGGATTATCTGAAACAGTTACTCCTTTTACTGCTTTAATTGGTTTAGTTGGATCAGTTGGTTTTGAATCAGGGTCAATTATTCCTCTTTTAATTAAATCATCTAAATGAATTGTCCAATAAAAAACTTCAAGATAAATTCCTTCAAATGCAATTATAGTTGACATTAAAGGATTCATTTCATTAAAAATCAATTCAAGTTTTTCTTGTTGTTGATGTGTTTTCTCTGAATCTGCTACATGATAAGCATCAAAAAATTCATTGTATTCTTTTATGACTTGTTCTTTTAATTCCTTTAAGTTTTGAAGATTTTTAATAATTGAATCTTGTCTTGCTTTGCATTGGGCTTCATCTTCAAACTGCTGGCAAGCAAAATCATATAATGTTTGTTCTTCATTATGGGTTATTGCATAATCCATTCTTGTTTTGAATTCTTCTTTACTCCAAGGTTCTGGATCCATTGCATTAACCATTGAAATAAAACAAACCAATGCCAAAACTAAAAATATTTTTTTCATTTTTTTCTCACCAAAAACAATACAATTAAAACTAAAAATAATAAAACTAAATAATTTGTTTCAGACAAATTTGAAACATCTCCTTCATATCCTGTAATTATAACAATTTTTTTAGCGTTATCAGATAAATCATGTTCAAAGGCTACTGGTTCAACTGTTGCTTCAATTTCAAAAACTCCTTTATAAGGAACTGCAGGCAGAGTTTGGGTAAAAGTTAAAGTGTCACCTGGAGCAATATTTGTTCCATTTGGCGCATGAAATATTTCAGTTGAATCCATTGATGAAACAACAAGGAAATTAATGTCTTTTTCAATAATGTCCCCAGTGTTTTTTATTGACAAAGAAAAATCTAATACATCTCCTATATCATAATATTCTTTTTCTGGCATAACAGTAAAATTTTCTAGTCTTAAATTATGAGAAAAAGTTTTGAATTGCACATCAAGATTATCCCAAACATAAGGGTGATTAACTGAAGTATCAATAATATTATAATTTGCGTCTCCATGCAATATTGCAGGATTTCTTAAAATCATTTTAGCGTATTTGTATCCGAATTCTCCTGAAGTAAAAGGCGGCACAAAATTCTGCTGGGGTTCAAAGTCAATCCTTGCATTTCCTGACTCATTTGTTTCATAAGTTAAATCAAAGAATTCATTGAAATCAAAAGGATTTCTTAAACGCAAAACAAATTCAATATCTTCATTTGCATTTAAATCAATATTTGAAACATTATAAGAAAGCCAATTCCACCAGCATAAAATATCCCAGCTAGGATCAGTATAACAGGCATCTCCAAGAATGTCATAAACATTTGGATTCAAAATAGTAATTAATCTGATGTTAGTAATTGGAACATCTTTAGTCATATCAAAAATCCAGCCATCATATCCTCTAAGCTTTGCATTCATTGCAGCAGCAGTCAAAAACTGATGATAAAAACCTTTAGTAATTGGAAAATCAACAAAAAACAGTTTTGAGCCGTCTGCGTCAGGAGAAGTTCCAAGATAATGATCTGCATCACTTCCATCAATAACTAAAGTTTCCTGCGCTACATCCCAAGTATAACTAGTAATATTTACATCAGCATATAAAATGTCTTTAGGAGTTGCTCCATCCCATGGAATTCCTCTGCTTGAAATAGGCAGTTCAACAGTCCAAGGCTTTAATGGTCTGACAAAAGGGCTTGAAGGCATAAAAGTGCCATTTTTTTCAACATAAGCATCATGCCCGTCTAATTTCAAAATTTTAGCATACCATCCACTTGTTTTAGTTGGATCACCATTATGTAATCCTTGATTGGTTCCATCTTGTATTGCTGTTTCATAAAAAGGACCTCTAATAATAGTTCCTCCTGCATCAACAATATTATAATAAACATAAACTGCACTGCATCTAAAATCGCCTCCAGTTTTTGCATTAGTTACAGTTCCCCTGAAAACTTTTGAATCACCTAAATTAAATAAAGAAAATTCAGTCGGATTAAAAAATTTTTTATATTCAAACAAATTAGTGTTATAATAAATGTTTTTGTCTTGAAGAGGACATAAAGTTCCATCAGGACAATCAGGGATTGCAATAAAATTCGGCGGAGCAGAATATTGTTCAGTTAAAGGATCATAAATTTCACAGTCAGTATGCATTGGCTGATTTGGAGGGGTATTATCATAATGTAAGAATTCACAGCTTGCCCTAAAAGCACTTTGATAAGCCCAAGGAGGCCTATAATAACAGGTATCACAACCTGATTGATAATGCATTACTCTTTCATAAGGCCTTTCGGTTGCACAAAACATTTCAACTGATTCAATTTCAACATGATGTCCTAAAGCTGCAACACTTGCATTAATGTCTTTCATATAAACTTCAAAAGTTATTGTATTAGTGTCTTCTAAATCACATCTAATTGGTTTAGTTGGATCATAAACATAAGGATTTGCATTTGCAGCTTCAATTCCAGTAACAGGATTAAAACAAGTAATTGGATCTAAATAAACTTCAATGTCATTAATTATTGGAATTGGAGGATCAAGGTCTTCTGAAGGCAGATAAACTTCCACATTAGGACTGCCCCCAGTAATTGGATCTTCTAAATAATATTCCCATTGACCTGAATTCTCAAATTCAACATGAATGGATATTTGTTTTACTTCAAATTCAGTTAAATTTTCTATTCCATTTGCTTCAATTGGAACCTTCCAGACAAGTTTTCTTCCATAAGAAAAAATTCCTGTTGCAGTAGTATAATCATTGCTTCCGGCTAAACCATCATAATTAAATTCAACACAATAATCTGTTGGAGAATGCCCTGTAGTCATACGCCAAGAACAAATTTTGAGTTTAATAGGATTAACTGGCCTGTGTTCTCCTCCATCATTAGTTGAAAGGTTTTCTAATTCAAATTCTAATTCAACCACATCATAAGGAGGCCCTGCAGGTTCATTTAATATTTCATGAGAACCATAAGTTCCTGTTCCCATTGGGCCTTTACTGTAATAAGCATTAACATTATCTGGGCCAGGGCCAGGATTAGGATTAGCAGTAAAAACTTCAGACCAATTCATCTGAACATCATATTCAGCAAAAACATTAACTGAAACAACAAACAGAAAAAAAACTACAAGAAAATATTTTACTGAATTCATTAAAGCATCTAAAAGAATACACTCTATAGGTTTAAATAATTTACTAAAACAACGTCTAAAACAACATAAAAAAGAAAAAAAAAGAGAAAACGAATTACAATAATTCGTTTTCTAAAGAAGTTAAATCATCAGAAGAATCATCTAATTCGTCTTCAAACAATGAATCAATTTCGTCGTCTGATTCTTCAACTTCTATGATTTGTTTAACGCATTTATTGTTTGTGCAGCCACATTCAAATAAAGGTAATTTCTCGCAATCAGATTTCCCTTTCATCCATTCCTTGTTTACACAGCCATAAGAACAGGTTGGGGCACAGTCGCTGGCGGTTTCACAAAAAGTTTGCTTTGGTTCAGGAGGCAATGGAGGATTAGGCGGGTTAGGCGGAGTAATGCAGCCGGAAAAAATTAATCCAAGCACTAAAAAACTGCCTAAAATTAATATTCCGGTTTTCATTCAGTCACCCCAAGATTTCTGCCTGCAACAACTGCTTTTACTCTTTCTCTTACAGTTTCTTTTATTTCCTTGCATTGATCTGTGTTGCTGAATTTGTCTAAAGTGCATAAAGCTGTTGCAGTAACCTGACATCTCAATGCTTTAGGGTTTTCAGTACAGTAATCAATTTTTATTCCGCCACATAACTCTGATTTCTGGTTGTATTCACAAAACTGTTTTATTATTGGAGCACAAGATTCTGCTGTTGGGTTTTCTTTGCATTTTTCAATTGCAGCTCTAGTACAGCTTAAATCTTTTGGATGATTCTTGCAGTACTCTGAAAAAACATTTCTGCATCTCTCGTTTTTTGGGTTTTCTTTGCAGAAGTCAACCACTTCATTAGAACAGATTTCTGCTTCAGAATTTTCTTCACAGTAATCTTTTAGTTCTTCTCTGCATCTTGAATCCTTTAAATTTGAAGCACAGTAATTTCTTACAATTTCCTTGCATCTTGAATCAGTTGAATGGTCTTCACAGTATCTTTCAACTTTTAATCTGCATTCTTTTGGGTTGTCTTTGCATAAATATCCTGCTACAGACTTGCATGTTTCATCAAAAGGATGATCTTTGCAGTAATTTTTTGCTTTTTCTGCAATCTCTTTTGCATTAAATAATCTTTTGTGGGTAATCAAATAGAAATGATAGTCTTTTCCATCTAAAGTCATTTTTCCTGCCCAGACATCAACTCCAGGCTTTGCTATTTTAGTTACATCTAAAGTTCCAACTTCAGCTGATGAAATTTCTGAGGTTGTTGTTGGCTCATTAATTGAAAGAATTTTTGCGGTCGCATGGTCTCCGTTAACATCCAAGTCAACTAACCTGTATTTTGTTTTATCTAAATAAAGAATTCCTCTTCCAATAATGTCTGCTGTACTGGTAACAACTTTTCCTCCAACTACTTTAACAGTATAAAAATCCATTGCGTCTAAAGGATTAGGTGCAATTCCTGTACCGGAAAAAAACAGTGTTCTGATATAAGGCTTTATTTTGCCTGAACCTGAATCAGTTTCATCTTCTATTTCTTCTTCAGATAATTCTTGTTCATCTGATTCCTCTAATTGTGCATCTTCACCAATGTCTAAGTCGTTGTTTTCGGTGTTTATTTCATTTTTGTTATCGTCAGTTTCAACATTATCTCCTGATTCAGCTAAAGCAAAAGAAGAAAAAACTGAAACTAAAATTAAACTAATTAAAATTAAACTAACTTTATTCATTTATTCACCCCTCTTTTAAGAACTCAAAATAAAATGAATCCACTAATACTAACTGAATTTCTTTTTTTAAGGCTTTTCGTTTTGTTAGCTGTTTTTTGAAAAAAGCAATGGTTTTCTTCAATCCTTGCTTAAATTTTCAAAAAAGCCAATTGTTTTCTTTAATCCCTGCTTGAATTCTGTTTCAGGCTTCCAGCCAAGATTTTCCTGAATTTTTTTTGTGTCTGCAATCAGTTTTTTCGGGTCGCCTTTTCTTTCAGGCAAAAATTGTATTTCAGTTTTTTTTCCAGTTAACTCAAAAACTGCATTAATTGTTTCATTAACTGAATGCCCTGAACCAGAACCGACATTAAAAACCTCAAAACCAAACTCGTCAATTTTTTCTAATGCAAGAAAATGGGCTTTAATCAAGTCTTCAACAAAAAAGAAATCCCTTATCTGGTTTCCATCTCCAAAAACTGAAATTTTTTCTTTCCTTAAAACTGCTTTAATAAAATTAGGTATTGCATGAGTTTCAGGTTTATGGAGTTCGTTTGGCCCAAAAGGATTAAAATAACGCAAACAAATTGAATTCATTTTAAAA
Organism: Microcaldota archaeon; assembly: GCA_018829335.1. Lineage (GTDB taxonomy): Archaea > Iainarchaeota > Iainarchaeia > Iainarchaeales > 1-14-0-10-31-34 > 1-14-0-10-31-34. Next base: position 28,958 of record JAHJUD010000046.1, read on the forward strand.
GAATGAAAATATAATTCCAAAATTTTTTCAAATGCTTTTTTTGTTTCACCGTAAGGAGAAACAGGATTTAATAAATGAGATTCAGTTATTGGAACTTTTTCTGGTTCACCGTAAACAGAACAACTAGAAGAAAAAACCATTTTGTTTATGCCTTTTTTTCTCATTTCTTCAAGCAATACAACAGAATTTATTACATTATTCTTGAAATACTTTTGCGGGTTTTCAACTGATTCTTCAACTAAAGCAAAAGCCCCAAAATGGATTACTGCTTCAACTCCTTTAAGGGCTTTATCCAAAACTTTTTTGTCGCCAAAACTTCCTTCAAAGAATTCAGCTTTTTGGTTTACTAATTCCTTAAAACCGCGTGAAAGGTCGTCAACTACATTAACCTCAAAGCCTTTTTCAAGAAAAAAGTTTACTGCATTGCTTCCAATAAAGCCTGCGCCACCTGTAACTAAAATCTTCATTTCAACCAACAAAAAAAGAAAAAAAAGGATTAAAAACAAACTGCAATCAATGAAATTCAGTGTTATTATCAAACTTGCGCATATAACGTGAGTCTTTTGGAATTTTCAGTGATTCTTCAATACGGTCTATTTCCATTAAATAATTCGCTTTAGTGTATTCATTCATTGTTTTTCTTTTTTCAAAAACTCTAATTAATTTTTCCCTGTCACTTATCATGGACTCAATCGATTTTATCAAACCAATTTTCTTAATTCTTTTCCTTTTTTTTCTTTGCCTAACATTTCCTTCAACAAAAAGTTCTTTTGAATTGCCTATGCTTGAGTTGCCTTTATAAAGTTCATATCTTAGTTCAGAACGCAATTTTCTTTTCTCAATCCTGATTTTGATTCCGTCAAAAACCAGAAAAACGTTTCCGGCAAAATGCCATACGCCATGAGGCTTACACATGTCACGGAATTTTTTTTGTTTTTCTGCAACAGGCTTACGCAATAAACGCTTAGACGTTTTAAGCCTTAAATGCATTCTTGAAACAAGTATTTTACTCATTAAATAATTTAATTACATTAAACTTATTTAACCCTTCCAAAGCTTTAAAAACTCTTATACATAAAAGTTTTTTATGGGTTTATTCAAAGAAAGGGTTTTTCCTTTGATTTCCGGCATCGCAGTTATTGCAATCATTGGATTGTTTTTTGGCTATGCTTTGCCTTTGCTTGCATCAAATTCAGGGAAAACAGAAACAGGTTTTGCTTTATTGCCTTCTTTTAGTTCTTTTATTGGTTTTACTGTATTGGTTTTAATTTTAGGTTTTGGCTTTTACTTGAATGCAAGAAAAAAAGAATAAAAGCAGTAAAACAAAAATTATTATTTTTTTTCTCCTACAAAGATGGAAACAAATCTTCCTTCTGAAATAACTTTCAACACTTCTTCCGAAGAAAATACTCTTCCATTCATGCAAACATAAATTCCTGGTTTAAGATCCTGAACTTTTGCAATGGCATAACCTAACTAAAAGAAGCATCTGAGGGTGCAAAGCCCGTAAGCGGAAGCATTGAAGCAGTAAACATTATGATTTGGTCATTTCTCTTTAGATTTTATTTAATATATCTCGCAGTATCAGACATAGTATAAGTTCCATGAGTAATAATAATTCTCTTGCTTTGGCTTTTTTCAATAGTTTTTAAAGCTTTCTTTAAGTCATTTGGAGTAAGTTGTCTGCTGTCTTTCATACAAACTTGAGTGAATTTAGATTCTTCATACAATTTTAGGCTTTTAATGTATTGTGGAATGACTGAATTCTTTAATAAAGCAGTAGTATCAACTGTCGGATCATAAAATGAATCAATTGTACCTCCCATTAAAATAAAGTGAATGAATTTAGTTTTTGAACTCATAAAAAAACCTAGAAAAAAGAAATCACAGTTTTATTCCTTCCCATGGAACTTCTTCTTTGCTTCTTACTATAATGCCGTTTTCTCCTATTTCAAACGGATGAGGAGACATTGACTGGTTTGTTCCCCTCATTTTTCTTACAAAAATTGTTCTATGAGGAGGATGCAAATACAATATCATTACTCCGTCTACAACAAATTCTTCTACGCCAAAAGCACTTATCTGGTTTTTGTCTCCTTTTGTTTCTGAAGTCAAAAGAGTAGTGCAGTCTAATTTTTTTAATCCGTCAGTAAACTGGAATAAAGTTTTTCTCATTGCAGCTGAACCTCGAATCCACATTGCAAGAGAAGTAGTTGAATCAACAACCAATCTTGTTGCACCAACTTTTTCTATGTATTCTGAAATAACATTTAATTCTTCTAATACTTCTTCTTCAATGTTTTCTGAATCTTTTTCAGCTAAATTTAATTTGTAAATCTTGAATAATTCTTTTTCCTGAAGTTTTTTTATGTCCCAGCGGAAGTTTTCCATATCCCAAGTAATGTTTTTCAGGTTTGTTTCTAAAGTAACATATAAGCCTGGCTCATCGTATTTTGTTGCTCCATTGTATAAAAATTGTGTTGCAAAAATTGTTTTTCCTGTTCCTGCGCCTCCTGAAACAAGAATTGAAGCGCCTTTTGGAACGCCTCCTTGAATTAATTCATCTAATCCTTCAATACCTGTCGGAACCCTTTTCATTACATCACCTGAAAAAAAATCTTCTTTGTATTAAATAAGCTTTAACTATTAATAAACTTTTGCTGTTTTCTGAAAAAAACCATTAAATTAAAGTATAAGTAATGCATATTTTTATAATGCAGAATTCGGTTGTATTAGGAGACACTAATTTAGTTTCATTAATTGACATACCTGAATGGAAAAGCATTTTGCTTGACTTGGTTAGCTCTGAAAAAATGGATCCATGGAATATTGACATTATTTTACTTTCAGAAAAATACTTGCAAAAAATTAATTCAATGGAAAAAATGGATTTAAGGGTTCCGGCAAATGCAATTCTTGCTTCTTCAATTCTTTTAAGGGCAAAGGCAAAGCTTTTGAAGATTCCTTCAATTGAAGAAGAAACAGAAAAAAATGGCGTGGATAAAATAATTGAAGAATTTATTCCGGAATTAAAGGATATGAGAACTTTAAGGGAAGGAAAAATTTCTTTGGATGAATTAGTTGACGCAATTGAAAGCATTGTTGAACAGACTAAAACAAAAAAAATGAAGTTAAGGGAAATGCCTGAACTCAAATTCCATGTTCCTGTAGCAGGAGAAAACATTACAGAAAAAATGAAGAAAGTTTATGCAAGAATAAAAGAACTGGCTGACTCTCAAGGATTAGTGTTATTTTCAAATCTTACAGAAAATTTAAATGACCACTTGATTGAAACATTTATTCCATTGCTTTTTTTAAACGACGAAGACAAAATCAATTTATGGCAGGAAGAATGGTTTGGCGAAATATTCATTAGCTTAGTAAAATAGTATATTTTAAACTCTTGCTGTCACACCATAATAAATAGGCGATGAAAAAAACATCTCCGTATAGTTTCAAGTAACAGAAAGGTATTTAAGCGAAAAATATCATTATATTCAAGGTAGAGTTTTATGTCAAATGAAAAAGAGACCGAGCTGTTGAGGAGTAAATTCTTAAAGACTTTAGCCAAAGTATCTGATAGCCTACGAGACGAAATCATTGCAGTTATAGACGACGAGCCATTTGACTGGTCAACGACCAATGTTGAAGTAAGAGGTAAGACAAAGAAAGGTGACCAGATACTTAGGCTGATGGACCAGATTGGATTGCTGGGTGATTGAAGTGGATGAAAAATATTTGAAGAAGCTTGTGGTTATGAGATTAAATGCTGTTCCTCAGGATGTGAGTTTTTCTATTGGCAAATATGGGGATTATACCAGAAACCAGCTTATTGAAGAGGTTGAAAAAGGCACTGAAGTAGGAAAGGCCGCTACGGAAATGGAACTCAGTTTTTTAAGGAAACTACCAAAGTTTGCAAAGATGATTGAATGACAAGACTATTTATTACGAGGCCGCAACACGACAAGGGAACATATTACCTCTATATTTGGAGCAAGAAAATAATAGACTCTGCTGAAGACCACGGTTGGATAGTTAACAAATCAGACGGGCCAAAAGCAACAAGAGCAGAAGTGCAAAGCAGGCTTGAAAAGAATTCAGCCGATTTTGTGTTCTTTAACGGTCATGGAAACGAAAGCGAAATGAGCGGACACAATCTTGAAACCATTTTGGATGAATCGTCAAGCCATTTGCTTAAAAATACAATAACCTTTACCAGGGCCTGTAACTGCGTCGTCAAACTGGGGAAATCAGCTGTTGACAAAGGATGTAAGTCTTTTATTGGTTACGCAGGCAAGTTTTGGATTCCAAGAATACACAAATTTGAATTAACTCCATTGAAAGATATGGCGGCCAAGCCAGTTCTTGAGGTATCAAACCAAATCCCTTTATCAATAATAAAAAATTGCACGGCCTCTGAAGCTGTTGATTCAGCGAGGGCACTGACAATCAAATACATTTCAAAGCTTATCTTATCTAGAGAACCATATAACAGGGCAGCACTAAAGGCTCTAAGCCAAAACGATGACTCTTTGGCCTACAAAGGAAACGGCGATGCAAAAATAGGATAATTACATAGAGCCTACTGTATGACAACAAAAGTAGAAGAGCTGATAAGATGACAGCTAATACACAATTCTAAAAAAAATATTCATCAGCTTAAGAGAAACAGAATACGCCAAACAAAAGATTTATATTTAAGGAAAACGTATTAAATTTATGAAAAAAGAAAACCAAATTGGGGTTATTTTTGTAATACTTGCGCCGGTTTTATTTCTTATTTTAGCAGTTTTATGCCCAATGTTTAGTTCCCCAAAATTCATTGAAAGCTTAGCCCAAGGATCATCATTTAATCTCGGTTGCATGGGAATTCCTTTAATTGTTCCAATAGTTTCTATTTTGATTGCAGTTTATTTTTTCTGGAAAGCAAAAAAAGCATAAAGAAGAAACCAAAATTTTTTATTGCCCAAACACCTTCAAAAAAGCAATAATTTTACTGCCCAAAAACATTAATATTTTTCTTTTTTAGAGGCAAATTTAAGCTAATTTTTACTGCCCAAACACAACTTATTTAAACTGTTTTATTCAAGCTTTGTTTATGAGTTATATTGAAAAGAAAGAAAAAAACAGAGAAACATACTGTTATTTTGTGAAGAAATTCTCGTTTATGGGCAAACAGCATAAAATAAGCAAGTATATGGGAAAAAACCCGTTAGTTTCAAAAGAAGAATACCTGCAGAAGAACCTTGAAAGGATAACAGAACAGGAACATGAATTAAAAAAACCATTTCTTCCAAAAGAACTTGCATTTGAAAGATTACTCGAAAAAACAGAAAAGCATGCAATCTATTTAAACAATTTAATGGAAGCAAAACAAAACAAGTTAGTTGTCGAAAAACAAATAGTTAAAGAATTTGTATTTAATTCAAATAACATTGAAGGCTCAAAACTGCCAAAAAAAGAACTGGAAAAAATATTTGAAAACAGGAAAAGCTCTTATGCAAACAAAAACGAAATACTGGAAGCAGAAAATTCAATCAAGGCATTTAAGTACCTGAAAGACGAATTTTATTTTTCTTTGCCTCAAATAAAAAAGCTTTACAAAATTCTCACTAAAAGCTTAGTAATGGAAACAGGCGATCATTACCCAAAAGGATTCAGGAAAACAGAACTAGTAGTAGGAAACGAAAAAACAATTGAACCAGAACAAATTAAACCGGAACTGAAAAAACTGCTTGACTGGCATAAAAAAAACAAGAAAAGTTATCCATTAAAGCTTGCTTTTGATTTTCATTCAAGATATGAAACCATTCACCCTTTCCGTGATGCAAACGGGAGAACCGGAAGGCTGATAACGAACAAAATATTAATGCAAAACAAGTATCCTTTAATGATTGTATTCAAAGACAACAAAAAAGCTTACTTTAATGCAATAAAAAAAGCAAGAGAAAACAAAAACAAAGAATACTATCATTTCATGCTAAACCAGCAGCTAAAATCATATAAATTAACAAAAAGAATCTCAGAACAATAAAAAAATTAATTTATGGCAGGAAAAATGGTTCGGCGAAATATTCATTAGCTTAAGAGAAGCAGAAAAAGAATAAGCCAAACACTTGATTGCAAAAACTATTGTGTGTTTAGTTCTGACAGCTGTTTTTGCTGTATTGCTATACAAAATTCTCAAAAAACAAAAAATAAAATAACTGATGCAATTACAACTGAGCCAAAAAAGACAATTAATTTTTCGTTTTCAAACTGAAACTTCATTTAAATCACAATAAAATAACTCTATTGAAGTATAAAAAACTTATGTTTCCCTTAAATAGCCCCAGTTATGCAGCCTGTCAGAGTCTTCAAACCATCGGTCTCCAATATCTTTCCTGTAATACATATGGGGAATTATTATATTCTTTATTTTAGAATAAACTTGTTGTTGAGCCTGTTTCATTGTCTGGCCTGAACCACAAACAATAAGAATTACTCCGGAATTTCCTGTTACAACCCACTCACCATTAACTAATTTAACGTCTTCAATGTGAACGCTTTCAGTTCCTTTCTTGAAAAAAATAACTGAATCCTTTGATTTAACCTCAAAAGTTTCAGGGTCATCAAAAGGAAAAGGAGGAACAACAATTCTTACCCCAATCTGAAAACCATTATGAACTTTAAGTTTAGGGTTTTCTCCTTTAGCTAAATCAAACAAAAACTGGCCAATAGGAGTAATCATTGCATGCTCTTGAATGCTAATAGTAGGATAACCAAAACGGGAAGTAAACTCTAAAGGATAAATTCCATAATTATTAACCATACAATTAATGTCAATATAACCAACAAAATTTTCTTTAGCTAAAGTTCCCTCAAACTTCTTTAAAGTGTTATTGAATATTTTGTTTGGCACACTCCAAAACATCGCTGTATTGCCGCACCAGCAGGGCTTTCCGTTTCTTCTGACAAACATTATGTGGTTTTTTACTGTAGCACAATAAACTTTTCCTTTGTATTCAGTTTTTTTTATGTCTTTTTTATCAATCCAGGACTCAAGTTTTTTTACTCTTTCATGGACTTCAAACTGAATTCTGGAAGAATCAGCAAAATGGTCAACTATCCAAGTCTTGTCATTTCTTTTTCTTTCCTTTATTATTCCCACTCTTCCGATTTTTAACAGCAATTCCTGAATGCCGTCAGCAAGCATTTTAGATGAAGTATAAAAAATCCTGTAACCTTTCATTTGTGTTCCGTCACCTAAAGCAAACCATTCAAGAAAAACAGAAATCTGTCTTGGCCTTAAACTCTTAACAAATTCCGGAACAAATTTTTGGGGGGCTTTTCCAAAAACACTAAAATAAGAAGAAAGCTGTTTATCGTAAATATTAAACCCTGAATCAGTTTCAGAAAACTTAAAATCAAGTTTTTCAAGAAGAGATTTAATTTTATTATAAAACTCCTTTTTTTTGCTCTGAGAAATATTTACTTTGTTGTTTGACGCACTTCCTTCAGCAATATAAATTCCCATGAAAGCAAGCCAGTCATCCATCAAAATTTTTATTTCACCTGTTTCATGCAATACAACCTGTCTTCCTTCATAATGTCCTAACTGAACTGACGGAATAATAAAATATTCTTCTTCTGTTCCAATCCATTTGCCTGTTCTTTTAATTACTGACTGGTATTCCAAATCTTTTGCCTTGACAAAATTAAAAGAATTTTTTTTATTTCTTGCATTCCACTGGCCTGAAACATACATATTATGGTCAGGTGTAACCATTAAATCAAGAGTCTGGTTTTTAATTGAAATTAATTCATTATGATGATCAAAAACAACAATTTCTTCCGGTGCATTAAATTCAATTACATCATTTTCAGGATTTAAAGTGCAAATTTTGTCTTCATAATTCAATTCCCTGAAAAACTTCCAGCCCATTTCAGTCAAGACTTCTGTTTCTTCATCATAGCAGCCCATTTCTCCTGTGGAAGGCCCTAAATTTCCAGGAAAAAGTTTTTTGTGTTCAAAGTTTACATTAATTGGATAAATAAATTCTTTTCCATTAAAGAAAGCGCCAACAGCAATTTCCACTCCATTAACTCTTTTCTGTAACTGAAACAAAGGAATCTTTTTTGACCACGCCTTATTGTAATCGCTTAAAACCTGAATAACATCTTTTCCGTCGTCTTCTTCTCCAATAAACAAAAGCCCTTTAATATTTTGTGCTTCACCGCTTGGCTTAATGACATATTGCCCTGGATTTGCCTTTACAAAATCAATTGCTTCCTCAAAAGAAGTAAAATCCCTGTAAGGCAAAATAGGAACTCCGTGCTTTTTCAATTCTTCTTGGCCAAAAGCCCTGTCATCTTCAAGCATGTCAGTATAAGGGGTTCCGCCAACAACAAGTTTTCCTGCATCCCTTAATTTTTTTGCTTTAGTGCCATGGCCTAAAACATCATCAAAAATTATTACATCAGCCCAGTCAACTTCTTTTTCCCAGTCGTCAACTTTCGGCACAAAACCATCTGCAACTTCCGCGTCTTCAGGGTTTTCAACAAAAAGCTTTGCATTATGGCCTTCTTTTACAACATGCCATGCAATGTCGGCAATTAAGGCATCAATTGAAACAAACAAAAAATTTTTTGGTTCAAAACCATTTTTTAAGTTTGAATTGTTCTTTGAATTTTTTTGTTCCATAAAATATCAGTGAAAAAAAAATAATTTCTCCAAAAATATATTAGATTAGTTCAGTTTAAAAACTTTATCTGAAAAAAAAGATTTTTTGGGAAAAATGGATTGAGATAAACCTTTTAAAGCTTTTTTAACAATTGTTAATTAATGGCATTGAAATTTCCCTGTGAGATAATCGGATGGACTGTATTGCCTTCAATTAGAAGAGAATTAACCCTTTATTTAGTGGAAGAAAAAAAAATTGAAAGGAAAAAAGTCTGTAACATTTTAGACCTTACACCTGCTGCTTTATCACAGTATCTTAAAGGCAAAAGAGGAAAAGGAGTTAACTTAACAAGAAAACAAAAAGAAAAAATCCATAAAATGGCTGACTCGCTTTTCAAAGGAAAAAAAAGCAGAAAAAAGTTTATTTTAAAGGCATGTGAAGTATGCAAAATTATGAGGAAAGGAAGTGTATGCAATTGAAAAAAATTTATCTGGATAATGCTGCAACAACTCAAGTTGATGAAAGAGTGCTGGAAGAAATGCAAAGGGTTTTTCTGGAAAATTACGGCAATGCATCTTCACTTCATTCTTTTGGGCAGAATGCATTAGAAGAAATGGAAAAATCAAGGGAAAAGATTGCCAGAATCCTTGGCGCAAAGCCAAAAGAAATTTATTTTACCAGCGGAGGCACTGAATCAAATAATGCAGCAATAAAAGGAATAATGAATTTAAATGAAAAAAATAAATTAATTGTATCCTCAATTGAACATCCATCCATAATCAAAACCGCAGAATATCTAAAAGAAAAAGGAAAAAAAGTTTTTTTTGCTCAGGTAAATGAAAAAGGGATAATCAAAATCGATGAATTAGAAAAACAAATTGATTCAAACACTTCTTTGATTTCAGTAATGCACTCAAACAATGAAATCGGTTCAATCCAGCCAATAAAAGAAATTGCTGAAATGTGTGAAACAAAAAAAGTTTTGTTTCATTCTGATATCGTTCAATCAACTGCAAAAATAAAAATTGATTTAAATAAACTGAACTTGAATCTGGCTTCAGTTTCAGGCCACAAATTTTATGGACCAAAAGGAGTCGGCTTGCTTTTTGTCAAAGAAGGCACTAAAATTGAGCCTTTAATTCATGGAGGCGGCCAGGAAAAAAAAATCAGAAGCGGAACAGAAAACATTCCAGGAATAGTTGGCTTGGCTAAAGCATTAGAGCTTACAGAAGAAAACAGGGAACAAGAAATGAATAGGCAGGAAAAATTAAGGGATAAACTGATTAAAGGCTTAAATGAAATAAAAAAATCTAAGTTAAACGGCCATGAAACAAAAAGGCTGGCAAACAACGTGAATTTTTCTTTTTTTGGAGTTGAAGGAGAAGCATTGATTACCTTGCTTGACTTTGAAGGAATCCAAGCTTCAACTGGTTCAGCTTGTTCAAGCAAAAACCTGAAAATAAGCCATGTATTAGAGGCAATTGGATTAGACCATATATGGGCTCATGGCTCTTTAAGGCTTTCATTAGGAAAAAACAATACAGAAAAAGAAATTGATTATACTTTAGAAAAAATTCCTTTAGTGGTTGAAAAATTAAGGAAAATGAGTTCAGTGAAAATTTAAAAAAAAGAACAATTAAAAAATAAATGAAAAAAAGAGAAAAATAAGAAAATGAAGAAAACTGAAAAAATTATTCAAAAAAATATTTAAAATGTTAAGAGGAGAAAAAAATGTATTCAAAGAAAGTAATGGAAGAATTCAAGAACCCGAAAAACATCGGCAAAATTGAAGACCCTGATGCAGTAGGCGAAGTGGGAAACCCCATATGTGGAGACATGATGAAAGTTTACCTCAAAATAAAAGACAACAAAATAATTGACGTTAAAGTTGAAACATTCGGCTGTGTCAGTGCAATTGCAACTTCATCTAAAGCAACTGAAATGGTTAAAGGAAAAACTTTAGAGGACGCAATGAAACTGACTGAAAAAGAAGTTGCAGATGAATTAGACGGACTGCCTCCAATAAAATTTCATTGCTCTGTCCTTGCAGTAAAAGGAATAAAAAAAGCAATAGAAAACTACAGGGAAAAACAGAAAAAATAATTTAACTTTCAATTAAATATTTTTCGGAGTTATTGTTTAGTGATTGCATGGATGACACAAAAGAAAACACAGACGAATTAAACAAAGAATTAAATAAAGAATTAAATGCCGACTTAAACAAGCCAGTTGATGTCATTGAAGAAAAAGTAGAAGAAGACATCCAGAAAATAGAAAAAGAAACAGAAGAAAAAAAAGAACATGAAAATAAAACAACAGAAAACAATGAAAATGAAAAAGAAGAACAAAAAATAAATGAAAAAAAAGAGGATGCTGAAAAAAATGAAAACAAACTAATCGGACAAGAAACCCAAAAAAAAGAAAAGCCTGAAAAAGATTATTTTAAGGAAGAAAAAAGAATTGAAAAATTAAGGCAGTTAGTTGAAGCTACACTTTTTATGTCTCCTCAGCCAATTTCCTTGCAGGAAATTGCAAGAATTTCAGGAACAGGAGACCTTGAATTAATTTCTGAATTAATTGAAGCATTAAGAAAAGACTTAATTGAAAGAAAAAGCGGAATTGAAATTGTAAGGGAAACAGAAGGATACAGAATGCAGGTGTTAAGCGAACTAGAAGTAAAAGTTTCTCATTTAGCAGGGCCAACAAGATTCTCTAAAGGAGTAATGAAAACTTTGGCTTATATTGCATTTAAGCAGCCTGTAAAGCAGTCAACTATAGTAAAATTCAGAACAAACAAGGCATATGATGAAATAAAGATTTTAGAAGAACAGGGATTTATTTCAAAAGAAAAAGCAGGAATAACTTTTGTGATTAAAACAACAAAAAAATTCCTTGAGTATTTCGGAGACAATGCAATAAAATTAATCAAAAACCCTGACTTTGAATAACTATTTTTAATGAAAGCAAAAAAACCTGAAACTGAATAAATTATTTTTTCCTGAAAGTCAATTCAAAGAAAGCATTCTTAAAATTCGAAGAAAAACTTTTAGGGTTAATTTTTTCTTTTAAGAAAATTTTTCTTTTAAAAGTGTGTTTTGGCGCCATGACAACAACACTGGATTCAGTTACATCAACTTTCAGTTCTTTTCTTGAAATCCTTTTAGGCAGTTCAAAAGAAACAACAATTTCTTCTTTAAAGTAATGTGCTTCAGCCAGAGGATTAGATAAGTTTTCAGGAACAATCTCTTTTTCAATTTCTTTTTCGTCTATTTCGTTTATTTCTTCTATTATTGGAAGGTCTTCTGAATTAAAATTTATTGTAAACCCCATCACAAAAGGCTGTTTTTCTGCAGGAACTTTTTCCATCATTGAATCCATTAACTGGTCAATCATTTCTTCTACTTTATTCATATCCATAGAAAACTTAATTACTTTTTTTTCTTTATCCTGCACAAACACCAACTCTCTGATCAAAAAATAGTTCATCAGATTTTTAAAGGTAATTTTTTATGCAAGGGTTTTTATAATTTCCTCTTGTTCTTCAAAATAGTTTTTTTTGAAACTTTTTATTCAAAGCCCTCTGGGAAGTATCCCAAGAACTTCTTGCAAAATCAGGCAGGCAATCATTGCATTCCATCCAAGAACTCAAAAATTTTACTGTAACTTCATCTCCAGGATAGCCTGAACCAATTTCTCCGAATTTTTCTGCCAGCTTTTTTATTTCAAAATCCCTTTCAACTTTTGCAATAATTGATGCAGCAGAAACAATAGGATAATTCAAGTCAGCTTTATGTTCTGATTTAATAATGCAGTCAAAAGAAAGGTATTTTTTTATTCTAACAGAAAAATTTTCCTGTTTGTTATCAGGGGAGTCAACAAAAACAATTTCAGGTTTTTCTTTTAGCGAATTCAATAACAGGCCAATACGCATTGCTTCAATTTCATTCAAGGATTTTCTGTCCCTTAAAACATCAATTTCTTTTGGGTTAACATGAACTGAATTAAATTCCTGTACAATGCTTTTAATCTGAAAAAACTGCCTTTCCCTTTCTTTTGGGCTTAAAAGCTTTGAGTCTTTTACGCCTAACTCTGACAGTTTTTCTTCGTCTTTTTTGTGGATAGAACAAACTGCCAAAACCATTGGGCCAAAAACAGGGCCCCTTCCTGCCTCGTCAATTCCTGCAATAAGCATAAATAAAAGAAAAAGCATGAAAAGTTTAAGAGGTTAATGTGAAGTTAGTCAATAAACGAACACAAGGCTTTTTATATTACGCTAACAAAAATATTATATGAGGAAAAAAATGCAAAAAAAATTTTCAGCTGTAATAACAAGAGAAGAGAAATGGTTTGTTTCTTACTGCCCTGAATTAGGTGTTGCATCACAAGGAAAAACAAAAACAACTGCTTTAAAGAATTTAAAAGAAGCAGTTGAACTTTATCTGGAAGAAGATCCTATTAGAATTCCTGTTTTAAGGGAAGTAACTGAATTCAAAGCCAAGGTAATGGCAGATGCCTAAAACTGTTTCTGGACTAAAACTAGTAAAATTCCTGAAAAAGAAAGGATTTGAAATTTACAGCAGAAAAGGCTCTCATGTAAAAATGATTTCAATTGAAAGGAACACAAAAACAATAATCCCAATGCACAAAGAAATTGCCGTTGGAACCCTTAACAGTATTTTAAAACAGGCAGAATTAAGTGAAGAAGAAATAAAGGAATTATTAGAGTAAAAAGTTTAGTTTAAAAGTGTTGCGATATACAAAATTTTGAATACTGATTTTATTTTTAGGAGAAAAGATAAGATGAAAATGACAATAAAAAATTTTCGCAGAGGAAGAAGAACACAGCATACAAACCAGTTTGTTTTAGTGCATGATTCCGTTGACTCAAAAACAAAAGCAGCAAAATTAATTGGAAGCAAAGCAGAATGGAAGACTTCAAGCGGCAAAATAATTAAAGGAAAAATAACAAGAATTCACGGCGGAAAAGGCGCAGTAATAGCAAGAATGGAAAAAGGCCTGCCTGGAACTGCAATAAGCACAAAAATGAATGTAATTGAAAAAAAAACAACAGCCAAAACAAAAACTACTGCAAAAAAAGAAAAGAAAAAACAATAACACTATTTAATTATAGGAAAAGCGGTTTATAATGGCTGAATTCGATAAAGAGTTTTTTGAAAAATGCATGTTCAAAGACAAAGGTTATGTTTCCTACGAAGAAGCATTTGCTTTGCCTGAAGCAAAAAAATACATTCAAAAAATACTGGGTTCTGCACTAAAATACAAAAAAAAAGGAAATTTTCTTGACATAGGGTGCGCTTTTGGTTATTATTTAAAAGAAGCATCAAAAACATTTAATGTATTTGGAGTTGATGCATCAGAGTATGCAATAAAAAAAGCCAGAAAAAATCTTGACTGCCCTAAAGAGAATTTAATTGCATGCAATGCAGAAAATCTTCCATTCAAAAATAACTTTTTTGACGTAATTATTTCAATTCATTCAATAGAACACATCAAAAACTACAAAAAAGTATTAAAAGAATGCAATAGAACACTAAAAAAAGACGGAATACTTGTGTTAGATATCCCGACAAAATTATTTGAATTCCCTCATTTTCTTAATCCGACAAAAAAAACTGTTTTCAGCATAAACCAATTCCTAAAAAAAATAGGTTTAGGAAACAAAATACAATTTGTTTTTGACAAAACACATGTTTCATCTCCTTATCCTTGGACTATAGCAAGAGAAAAATACCTTGAGCTGTATTTTAAGGCAATAGAAATAGAGCCAGAAAACAAATTCAAGCAATACTTTTCATCAGGGTTTACAATAATTGCAAAACCAGTGAAATGAAAAAAATAACTGCCAATCCAAGAACTACTTTTGATTTACAAATACTTCAAGCAGTTTTCCTTTTTCTCCACCAACAACAGGCAGATTCCTTTTTTTTGCCTGCCGTCCAATCCTTTTGAGAATTCTTTCAGACTTATCAATATCAACTACCTAAAAAAACTTTAGATAAAAAAGAATAAAAATAGTTAGGTTAGCCTAATTTCATTTGGCTATGGCGATGAGGGTTATAATGTAATCTCCTTTTTCTATTGTAGTGTTTGGATAAGGCACAACTTTAACCAGTTCAACAGTAAAACCGCCAAAATGTTTTACCCCTAATTCATCAAAATCTCTTTTTTTGGTTAAAATGAATGATTCTGGTTCATTTTCTTTTTCTGAAACACTTAATTCAACTTTTACTTGCCCTTCCCATACACAAACAACATCTTCAGGGCATCTTGAATCCTCTAACACATCCAAAAAAGTTATCTCAATGTCTTTCTCCCCAATTACTGCAGTCTGGCCTTTTTTGAGCTTGAAAAGATCGTCTAGATTTGCATTAATAACATCTGACAAAACTTGAACGCATTTATTGTTTTCACAGGAAAGTTTTTCCTCAAAAGGAGTGCATTCATACAGGCATAATTCGCATTCTTCATTATATTGAACAATTTTTTCTTTTAATGGATTTAAATCTGCGTTTTTATTTACAAAGTTATAACAGCCAAAAGGACAGGAAGCCTGCTGCCATACAACACAATCAACATCTTCTTCACAGTAATTCACTGAATTTAATTCTTCTTTTATTTCCTGTTCTAACTTATTGCAGTCTGTCTGAAAATTGTTTTGATCAGAATTAGTGTCCAACCCATTAGTGTCATTTGAATTCAAGTCATTTCTGTTTCCTTGAGAACAGCCAAAAAAGAACACAATTAAAACAAAAAATAAAACCAAAGGAATAAACTTTTGCATTATTAGATTTTAGTTGGAATAATATTTAATTATTTGTTTTTGTTCAGTAAAAAGGCAAAAACAATGAAACAACAACAGAAATTACTGCAGAAAGAATCCAGATCATAAACGCTTTTCCAAAACCTATTTTGTAGACAAATTTTATTATAAAAAGCCTTAAAAACAATGCAATAATAAGAAACAATGGAAGGAAAAGCAGGAAAGACAATAAAACTGAAAGAAAAAAAGAGAAAAGAAATTCCCCTAAAACAACGCCTAAAACAAGAGAAATTAAATTCACAGTAACTGCTTTCTGGGCAGTGCTGTAATGCACGCCTAAAAAATTGGCTGCATAAAACAATACAATTGTATCAATTACAAACCCTACAGCCAAAAAAATTAAGTCCACAGGAAAAATACGCTGAAGAACTATAAATAGCTTTTGTGGTTTCAGGAAACAAACAAAGAAACAAAAAACAAAACTATTCCAATATCAAGCCACAAAGAAAAAGATTTTGTAAAGCTTGTCTTG
Source organism: Microcaldota archaeon (assembly GCA_018829335.1). GTDB lineage: Archaea > Iainarchaeota > Iainarchaeia > Iainarchaeales > 1-14-0-10-31-34 > 1-14-0-10-31-34. The sequence goes on from JAHJUD010000046.1 coordinate 44,934, forward strand.
TAAAGAAAACTGATTAAAAAAACAGCAAACAAAATTAAAGCAAACAATAATGCAAAAGATTCAGCATACAAAAAAACAAAAGGAATAAACAAACCAGAAAAAAAAGCAAGCAATAAAGCTTTCCATAAACTGTTTTTTTCTAATTCAAGAAAAGCTGCAACTAAATAAATTATAATCCAAGTTGCAATAAACCCAAAACTAAACGAAAACTCAATCATGTTCAGACCAAAAAAAAAGAAAAAAGGAAAAAGGAATTACTTATTTCCTTTTTCTGGTTCTGACTGACTTTCTTTTGACAGCTTTTGCTTTGGTTTTGACTTTAACTGAAGTTCTTGCTTTATTGACTCTCAGTTTAGTCTGGTTAAATCCTAAATTGGTTTTAACCCCATTGAAAAAAGCTGTTATTCCGTTGAAATTCATTTTATCCCTCCATTTAAATACTATCAGAATTATGTTTTCAATTGGCTACATAACGTACAGCCAAAAAAAAAGAAAAAAGTGGTTTAAGCAACCACCTCAATATTTAATCTTTTTTTGAGTTCCCTGTACCTGTTTCTAATTGTTACTTCAGTTACTCCGGCAACATTTGCAACCTCTTTTTGGGTTCTTCTTTCCCCTTTTAAGAGTCCTGCAATATATACTGCTGCTGCTGCAACTCCTGTAGGGCCTCTTCCTGAAATCAACCCGTTTCCTATTGCTTCTTCCAATATTTTTCTTCCTTCTTCTTGTACTTCACCTGAAAGGTTTAATTCAGAGGCAAATCTTGGAATATAATGGATCGGGTTAGTTAAAGGCACTTCTAATTTTAATTCTCTTACAAGAAATCTGTAAGTTCTTCCAATTTCTTTTTTGGTTAAACCTGAAGCTTCAGCCATTTCATTTAATGTTCTTGGAACATGGTATGTTCTGCAGACAGTGTATAATACAGCCGCTACAACTGCTTCAATTAGTCTTCCTCTTATTAGTCCTTTTTTTACTGTTTTTCTGTATAATAAGGCTGCTGCTTCAACCAATGATTCTGGGATGTTTAAGTATGAAGCAACCCTTCTTAATTCAGTTAAAGCAATTGAAAGATTTCTCTGCATTGAACTTGAAATTGAAGCTCTTTTATGCCATTTAATTAATCTATACATTTGGGCTCTGGATTTAGATGAAAGCTTGTTTCCTCTTAAATCTGTTCCCCTTCTGTCAATCATTGTAACTAAACCCTTGTTTAGTTTAACATATTTCATTGGGCTTCCAGTTCTTGCTCTTTCTTCAAATTGATCTGAATCAAAGCTTCTCCATTCTTTTCCTTGGTCTATTTCGTCTTCTTCTAAAATTAACCCGCAGTTCTGACAGATTAATTCTCCTTTTTCTGTGTCTTTTCTTACTTTATTGCTCTTGCATTCTGGGCATTCTACCATTAAAATTCACCTTCTTTTATTAAAAAAAACATTATTTTTTTCACGCTATAAAATGCTAATGGAATTCAATATACATCTAAAAATGATAAGGAAATAGCATAGCACTATATAAATAGCAGCTTAGGTTATATAAAAGGCTTTTGGTTCAACCCCTTTATAAATGAAAGTTAGGGAAAGCTAACTTTCAATAAAATTCTTCTCTTGGTTTTCCTGTCTGTTTTATAATGTACTTTATGACAAACACTGACACAGTCCTGTGCATCGGAACCCATGTTGTCTTTATGTCCCCGCTTAACTCTGTTTTTTTGAATGTTATGTGCTTTCCTGTTCTTACCTTCCTGAAACCATTTCCTTCAAGAATCTTTATTACTTTATTTTGCGTCAGCGACCGAAGCCCTGCTATAATGCACACCTAACTCAATAGGCACATTTATGACAGAAGCATAAACTTTTTGGATGGTTTTAATTGATGGTTTTTTTGTGTCAGGGTCATTAAAGTATTCTTCAATTAATTCCTGCATGTTTTCTTTTACTTCTTTTTCAGTTTTTCCCTGAGTGGCTATTCCAAGTAAAGGACAGGCTGCAGTAAACCATTTTCCTTCCCTGCTTAAAAAAACAGGCAAAGACATATTCTTATTTTTGTTTTTCATAATGCTTCCTCATAAACTATGCCTTAAAGCAAATTTAAACGTATTGGCATAAATAGCTTTTACTACGTCAATAAACGAAAGAAACGCATTTTAACAGGGAAATTAACTAAAACTTAAAATCACTTTGCAACAAGTTCTTTAAGATAAAATGGGTACTGCTTTAGGCGACTTAATAGAAAAAGAAGTCATTGAATTAGATTCATTAGAAAACAAGACAGTAGGCATTGATGCATTTAATGCATTATACCAGTTTCTTTCAAACATACGAGGGCAGGACGGAAGCCCTTTAATGGATTCAAACGGAAACATTACATCTCATTTAACCGGCTTGTTTTACAGGACAACAAACCTGTTAGGCAGGAACATTAAACCTGTTTTTGTTTTTGACGGAAAACCCCATGAATTAAAGGAAAAAACAAGGCAGAAAAGAAGGGAAATAAGGACATCAGCAGAAAAAAAAATGCTTGAAGCACAAAAAAAAGGGGATTTAGAGACAGCAAAAAAGTTTGCCCAGCAAACTTCAAAACTAACAAAAGAAATGATTGAAGAAGCAAAAAAATTAGTTGAATTCATGGGACTGCCTGTAATTCAGGCTAAAGGCGAAGGAGAAGCACAGGTTTCAGTCATGACAGAAAAAGGAAAATTAGACGGATGCGTAAGCCAGGATTATGATGCACTGCTTTTTGGCACACCAATTTTGTTCAGGAACATTACAATAGGCGGGAAAAGAAAAGTTCCTGGAAGGAATATTTACATTGACTCTTACCCTGAAAAAATTGAATTAAATAAAGTCCTTGAAAAAAACAACATTGACAGGAAAAAACTTGTGTGGATTGCAATATTAATTGGAAACGATTTCAACGAAAAATTCCCTAAAATCGGGCCTAAAACTGCATTAAAGTTAGTGAAAGAAAACAATTCTTTTGAGGAAATAATCAAACAGACGGGTTTTGAACCTGAATTTGATTTCAGGGAAATAGAAAAAATCTTTTTAGAACCAGAATACAACAAAGATTATTCAATCAAGTTTTCTTCTCCTGACAGAGAAAAAGTAAATGAATTATTATGCGAACAGCATCAATTCAGCAAAGAAAGAGTAAAAAACACTTTAGACAAACTTGAAAGAAAACTTGAAGAAAAAGGACAGCAAAGCTCTCTAGGGAAATGGATGTAAAAAAATTACTTTACATTAACTTTTGTTATTACAAAAATTATTATTCCTATTATGAGTATTGCTGCGAGTATTGGTGTTATTGTTTGGTTGGTTTGTGTTGGGCATTGGTCTGTTGGATTATCAATGCATGAATTCCAGTTTCCGTTTGTGCAGGTTTGTGTTCCTGAACAAGAATCGCTTGTTGTACAGGCTCTTGTTTCTCCTGTTATGCATTTAACTGACGCATAAATTATGCTTTTTGTCTGATAACCTGTTTTTTTTGCTGTTATTGTTTGTGTTCCTGAGAGTTCTGTGAAAATAACAGTGCCTTCAATGCCTGTATTTTTTGTTTCGTTTCCATACATTACTTCTGCATTCTCCAATGGTTGTTCTTGCAGGTTTGTTATTTTGACTGTTACTTCGTTGTTTGACACGCTTGTCGTAATCTGCAATTCTTTTATTGCAGGAGTACAGTCTTGCGGGCAGGTTGTCTGGTTTTCTTCTGGTTGTTCACATTTTGTGTTTCCACAGTAAGGAGTAGTAATATTTAATTCAATAATTTTATTTCTATAACCTGTTTTGCTTGCAGTCAAAGTAATGTATTCTTTTTGTGTTTTTAGTTTTGCTTTTCCTTCAGTATTAGTATAATAGTTTTTCAAAGCATAATTGATTTTCACATTATTCAAAGAAGCGCCTGCTTTGGTTTTAACTGTTACAGTAAAATCTTGCAAGTCTTTTAATGGTTGAGGTTCAACTGTAAGAATTAATTCTTTCAAGTTTGTTGTTGTCGGACAACCATCTCCTGTAATATCAGCACAAGAACCCCAACTCTCATTCACACAAGTTTGAATTCCAGCACACCCTTGGCTTGTAGTGCATGCCTGTGTTAC
>JAHJUD010000047.1 GCA_018829335.1 Microcaldota archaeon
CATTTTTGATTTTCAACAAAACAAACAAAGGCAAAAAAATAACAAGAAAAGTAATCAAATGGATTAAAAAATGCATTAAATTCATTTGCTCCATAATTCAATAAATATAGTTAAACTCATATATAATTATTTCCCAGAATATTGTGATATAAACCTCTTTTTCGTAAAACTACTAAGTTAAGTGTTAGTTCATATACTGAAACTGAAATATCATTACCTATAAGATTCACTAGTTTTAACTTCATCATTGCCTGTTAGACAATATAGAAGATAATTAATTTAATGTGTTGTTATTCTTTTTGTTTGACTTTGTAAAGTAATGCTATAGCCAAAATGCTGGTTATTGCACTGAAACCAAAAGCTGCTTTTGTACCGAAAAAACTCCAAAGGCTTCCTGCTATAACACTGGCAGGCAGCAAAATAATTCCTGTTATTCCCTGATATGTTCCAAGAGAGCCGGTCATTTTTTCTTTTGGAACTATTTCTGATGCAATTATTCTTTGGATTGTATCGGTTCCTGCTGTAGCAATTCCATACAAAATAAGCAAAACTACTGCAAGCCAGATTTCTTTAACCAAAGAAAATCCAATAAATGCAGCTGAAAAAAACGCAAAAGCTATTGAAAGAGATTTTATTCTGCCTATCCTGTCAGCTAATTTCCCAAAAGGCATTGCAAAAAAAGCATAAGAAATATTAAAAACCATGTAGCTAATGGAACAAAAGCAATAGGCAATCCAAGCTCTTGAACTCTAATTAAAAGAAACGCAAAGCTCAGGTTTCCTAAAGCAAAAACTGAAGCAGACAAAAAACAATATTATTAAAACAGCTAAAAACCCAGGAATAAATGAAAGCAGGAAAACAAGATGAAAACTTTGATTAAAAAAAGAAAGAATCAAAAAAGCAAGCAATGGACCTATTACTGCACCTGTAGAATCCATTGCTCTATGAAAACCAAAAGAAAAGCCTCTTGTTTTAGTTGTAGATGAATCAGCAATTAAAGCATCTCTTGCAGGCCCTCTTAAGCCTTTTCCAACCCTGTCCCCAAACCTGAATAAAAGAATATGCCAAGAGTTTGATGCAAAAGCAAACAAAGGTTTTATGACAGCTGAAAGGCTGTAACCAAACAAAATAACTCTCTTTTTTTGCCAAAGAAATTCTCTGCTTTTTCTGATAAAAGCTTGAAGACACTTGCAGTTGATTCAGCTATTCCTTCAATTAATCCAATGACTGCTTTGTCAAGCATTAAAACACTTGACATAAAGACAGGCAGAACAAAAAAAATCATTTCACTTGAAATGTCAGTTAAAAGGCTTACAAAACCTAAAACCAAAACAGTCTTTTTTATTTTTTCAGCCAAAAAAAATCACACCCTGATAAACTGACTTCAGCGTTACCTGATAAAAAAACTTATTGAAAAGACTTTAATTCTAGTCTGTTTTCCGCTAAATTTTTGCGTTTTTTAATAAAAGTGAATTAAATACAACTGAAACTGAACTAAAAGCCATTGCAGTTCCGGCAATAACTGGACTCAATAAAAGTCCAGTGAAAGGAAATAATATTCCTGCTGCAATTGGAATTCCAATTGCATTATAAGCAAAAGCCCAAAAAAAGTTTTGCTTTATTTTATTCATTGAATGCCTGCTTAATTTAATTGCTTTAACCACGTCCCTTAAATCATTTTTAACTAAAATAATGTCGCCTGTTTCAATTGCCACATCAGTTCCAGAACCAATTGCAATTCCAATATCTGCTTGAGCCAACATTGGAGCGTCGTTTATTCCATCCCCTACAGCTCCAACTTTTAAATTTTCTTTTTGCAGTTCTTTTACTTTAACTGCTTTTTCTTCTGGCAAAACTTCGGCAAAAACTCTTTCAATTCCAACTTGTTCTCCTATTGCTCTTGCAGTCCTTTCATTATCTCCTGAAATCATTATTACATCCAAATTCATTTCCTTTAATTGTTTTACTGCTTCAAAAGAAGTTTCTTTTAATGTGTCAGCAACAGCGATTATCCCGGAAAGTCTATTGTTAACTGAAATCATTACAGCAGTTTTTCCTTGGTTTTCAAGTTCCTGTAATGAACTTTCCAACTCATTAATTCCAATTTTATTTTCTTCCATTAATTTTCTGTTTCCAAGCAAAACATTTTTTCCTTTATAAACTGCTTTAATTCCTTTTCCGCTAACTGAATTAAATTCTTTTAGTTCATCAAAACTAATTTTCTTCTGTTTCGCATTTTTAACTATTGCTTCACCTAAAGGATGCTCTGACTTGTTTTCAACTGCTGCAGCAATCTCTAATACTTCTTTTTCTTTAAATCCATTCAATGAAATAATATCAGTTACTTCAGGTTTTCCTTTAGTTAAAGTTCCAGTCTTATCAAAAACAACTGCATTAAGTTCTCCTGTTTTCTGCAATGCTTCAGCATTTTTAATTAAAATTCCGTGTTCTGCACCTAAACCTGTTCCAACCATTACCGCAGTAGGAGTAGCCAAACCAATAGCACAAGGGCAGGCAATAATCAGTACACTAATAAAAATACTTAACCCAAACAAAAAACTTTGTCCTAAAACAAAAAACCACAATAAACCAGAAATAATTGCAATAGCCATTACTGCAGGAACAAAAACTGCGGCAATTTTATCTCCTAATTCTTGTATTGGAGCCTTGCTTGCCTGCGCGTTTTCAACAAACTTTATTATTTGAGCTAAAGCAGTTTCTTCTCCAATTTTTTCTGTCTTAAATTTAAAGCTTCCAGTCTTGTTTATTGTTGCACCAATAACTTTATCATTAATATTTTTTTCTACCGGAATACTTTCTCCTGTAACCATGCTTTCATCAACACTTGAATGGCCTGAAATTACTTTGCCGTCAACAGGAATTTTCATTCCGGGTTTTACAATAACAATATCTCCAACTAAAACTTCTTCTATTGGAATTTCAATTTCTTTTCCATTTCTTTCCACTAAAGCAGTTTTTGCCTGCAAGCCCATTAATTTTTTTATTGCTTCAGAAGTTTTTCCTTTAGCTAACGCTTCAAAATATTTTCCTAATAAAATAAATGCAATCAAAAAAGCTGCAACTTCAAAATACAAATCCATTAGAGTAAACAAATCTGAACCAGAAAAAATAAGGATTACAGCAATAACACTATAAGTGTAAGCAGAACCAACTCCAATTGCTACAAGAGAATCCATGTTAGGGTTTCTGTTTAAAATTAAAGCCTTAAAACCTGAAGTAAAAAACTTTTTTCCAATAAATAGCACTGGAGTTGCAAGCAATAACTGAATTAAAGCCTCATTTTCAAGAACTATTTGAGGAACAGGCAAAGGAAAAAAATTTGAAAACATCAAATACATTAAAGGCAAAGACAAAGCAATTGAAGCAAGAAACTTATTTTTGTAGGATGTAATTTCTTTTTGTCTTGCTTCTTTTTCAATATCTGTCGATTCAGTTTTTTCTGCGTCATACCCTGCATTTTCAATTGCTTTAATCAAATCACTTACTTTAACAACAGAAGAATCAAAGAAAACACTTGCTTTTCCTGTAATCAAATTAGCTTCAAAACTTTTTACTCCATTAATTTTCCTTAAAGTGTCTTCAATTATTCCTGCGCAATGCTGTGAATTCATTCCATGAACTTTTAATACAACTTTTCCTGCTTCATGTTTTTCTTCTTTTATTATGCCGTATCCTGCTTTTTGAATTGTTTCCTCAAATTTTTCCCTGCCAACCAGCTTTTTGTCAAATTCAACTGTTGCTTTTTCTGTTGCAAAATTGACATTAGCAGTTTTAACTCCTTCAACTTTCTTTAATGCTTTTTCTATTGTTAAGGCGCATGAAGCGCAATGCATGTCTTTAATCAAAATAGTTTCTTTTGAATCAGAACTTACAGGATGCAAATGCTCTGCTGCTTTTTCTTTTCCTGTAAATTTATCAAAACAGTTTTTTGAACAGAAAAAGAATTCTTTTCCGTTTTTAACTGTTTTAAATTTGGTTTTTTCTTTTTCTATTAGCATTCCGCAAACTGGATCTTTTATTTTCATTTTATAACTCATCAATAACTTTTTTCAGTTTTATTTCAACTTCAACTGCAAGTTTTTCCAGTTTTTCGTTTTCTACTATATTCATCATTATACTTGGAAGAACTGCAGAAACAAAAACTTTTTCTTTGTCTTCAAATACAATTACATTGCACGGCATAAATAAACCGATTTCTTTTTCTGCATTTAATGCCTTAAAAGCAAAAACAGGATTGCATGCCCCTAAAATTTTATAGTTGTCAAATTCTTCATTTAATTTTTTTTTCAGTGTTTTTTTTACATCAATTTCGGTTAAAATTCCAAAACCTTCTTTTTTTAGTTCTTCAGCTGCTTTTTCACAAGCCTGTTTAAAACTTCCATTAAATTCTTTTTTATATTCATACATCAAAACACCCTTTGTTATAATTATTAGTTTAATGAATTAAAAGCTTTTATCCCGCCTTCAAGATTCATTACATTTTTGTATCCTAATTCGATTAGTTTTTCTGATGCAGTTATGCTCATGTTCCCGCTTCTGCAATATAATATTATTGGAGTTTCCTTATTTTTTGGAAGTTTGTTAATGTTTTCTTCTATTTTATCAAATGCAATAAATTCATCTGTTCCTTGAATGTGTTCTTGTTCTGGAATATGCACATCCAATAAAAAGAAATCCTTGTCTTCAAGTTTTTGTTTTAGTTCTTGTGCAGAAATATTAGTAAAACTAATTTTTTCTTCTTTGATTTGGATTTTGGGATCAGAGTTAATGCATCCGATTGCAAAAAGCAATAAAACCAATACTCCAATTATTTTTTTCATGTTTTTTCCTCCTTTATTTTTTCAGCAGAACTCGCAAGTGTTTTTGTCTTCAAGCATTTCTTCAGTTTTTTTTTCGTATTCCCCAAAACATTTTTTTGAACAGAAATTTTCGTGTTTGTCTGAAGTGCTGAATTCTTTTCTGCAGTAAAAACATTTTTTTGTTTTTTCAGTCATTTTATCACCCTCCTAAAAAGCAAACAAAAACAATATTGCAGCCAATACAAGCAACACAATTCCCATTACTAACTTCATTTTTCTTTTGTTTTGTTTTTCCCATTCAGTTATTTTTTCTGTTACGGTTTTGTTTCCTGCAATTAATAAGATTATTATCAGTGGAACAACAAACATTATATTGTAAATTGTAAGGAAAACCATTCCTTGCATAAAGGTAGTCTGTATTGCAAGCAATGAAAGTATTCCAACATAAATTCCTCCACTGCAAGGAAAAGTGCATAATCCAACCAAAAAACCAAGTATTGCAACAGAAACAAGCGTTAAGTTTGTCATTCTCTTTTTTATTATTGGAGTGGCAAAAGAAGGCATTTTCAAGCTAAAGCCTTTTCCATAAAAGAAATAATCTTTGATGTTAATCAAAGCCAAAAACAACATTAAAAACACGCTGATTTTTCCAAACAAATGAGGAATTCCTGTAATTAATATTGCCTGAAGCAAACCTAATCCAATCAAAAAATATGCAACAAAAATCGCTAAAATAAACACGCTTCCAACTTTCCATACTTCTATTTTTGAACGATTCATGGAATAAAGAAAAGCAATGAAAAATAATAACACTCCAAAAGCACAAGGATTAATTCCATCCAATAAACCTGTAACTAAAACTAAAGGCAAAAGCTGCCAGAAATCTAGCGTAGCTGACTGCAATTCTTTTGGCGTTTTTAATAAATCTTTATTTTCATTAAACCAGTTTAAATAAGTTGAGACAGGTTCATCAATTTTGTATTCTTTTATTTCTCCTTTAAAAGCCCAAACTCTATAATTTTCTGCTTTATCCATTTCATCCTGAAAAACAACTATTTTTTCAAATTCGTTTTCTGAATTTAAAAGATCTTTTATTACTTGTTCTGGAATATGCCCTTGAAGAATTATTTTGTTATCAATAAAAATAGTAAAATGCCCTTGCAGTTGAGCAGGAATTCCTAATTTTTTGCTTAACTCATTTAATTCAGTTCTGTTTTCTTTTTCACTGATAAAATCTTTTTTTTCAACTTTAATCCCAAAACTTTCAAGCAACGGCTCAATGCTTTCTTCAATATACATTGTGCAGCCATGACATGCTTTGTTATAATAAATTACTGCGTTTTCATATTCAGCTGCAAAAGAAATTGCAGGCAAAAACAATAAAACTAAAAATAATGCAAAAACTTTGATTTTCATTTTTTCACTCCAGCATATTAGCCTTTAATTCAATTTCTATTTCAAGATTATCAATATCATTGCTTTTAACATAAACAATTCTTTCAATTTTCCCCGTAACTTTTTCTCCCATTAAATCAGGATCAATTGTTACAAGCAGTTCTGTTGTTTCCCCTGGGTTAATTAATTTTTTGTCAACTGTTCCTTTAGTGCAGCCACAAGAAGTGCTTATTCCGGTTATTTCCAAAATTTCTTTTCCGGTATTTTTAACAGAAAAAACATGCCCTATTTTTTCATTTGGAACAGTTCCAAAATCATAATTTTTTGGGGTAATTTCTATTTTAGGTTTTTTGTTTTCTGGTTCTGATTGGTTAACAAAAACGCATCCTGAAAAAATAATTAAAACAATAATTCCTATAAAAAAAGTTTTTTCTTTCATTTTTCATGCCACCTGATTGACATTTATTCTTACAGTTTTTTCTGGATTTGACGGATCATTGGAATAAATTGAAATTGTTCTTGTTACTGTTCCTCTTAATTCAGGATGAGCTGTCGGGTCATAAAAAATTTTTAATTGAGCGGTTTTTCCTGGCTCTAATTCTTTTGACCAATAAGGATTTTTATGCATATCAAAAACAGGGCTTTCAACTCCATCTATTATTACAACTGCAGTGGTGCACATACAAGAAGACTTTAAGCCGGTTAATACAAGTTTTCCTTTTCCTTCATTTACTATTTCCATTGACGTACTTACAGTGCCTTTTCCAACACTTACATTGCCAAAATCCTTAACTTCAGAAGTAATTTTTATTGTTCCAGAACCTCTTGGATCAGGAGCATTTTTAGCCATTTCCTGAAACAAAAAAAATCCAATAAAAATTACAAATAAAACTATTATTCCTATTCCCATTATTTTTTTGGCGGTTTTTTTTCTTTCTTTTGATTTTCCTGCTTCCTCTTCTTTTTCTCTTCTGAGTTTTTTTTTCAGTTCTTTTCTTTCTCTTTTGCTTAAACCTTCAAAATTAGTTTCAGTCATTATTCCACCTGATCAATGTCAACTCTAACTTTTTTTTCAAAGTTAATTGGGTCATTTGAATAAATGCTTATAATTCTGACTAAATGCTGTCCTGCAATATCTGGATGAACTGTAGGGTCATAATAAATGTTTAATTCAGCTTCTTGTCCTGAAGGAATACTAACAGACCAGTCTTCTGGATTGCCATGCATGCTCATTCCAAATACCGGTCCTGAAATTCCATTAAAATTAATTGATGCAGTTGTACACATGCAAGAAGAATCTATATTATTTATTACTAAATCGCTTTTTCCTGTATTTTTTATTTTAATAACTGTGCTTACAATTCCTTTTGCAACACTTACTTCGCCAAAATCAAAAGAATCTGATTCAATGCTTATAACAGAATGGTTTTCTGGAGCTCTTTCAGCTAATTCAATTTTTATTTCTTCTTCTAATTTTTTCCCTTCTTCAGACAAAGAACCCATTCCATATTTTTGAACCATTTTAATTATTGCATCATTTTTAGAAATTCCTGTTTTATCTAAAGAATCAATAAAATCAATTCTTTCTTTTGCTGAATCACAGCAAATTTTTTCTTTATCTAAAGGCTGATTACAGCACGCACAAATAAACAAGCCATATATTTCTTCTGCTTTAACCGGCTCAAAATTTACTTTAATTTCTTCATTGTTTTTTTGGCTAATTTTTTGTACATCAGGGCTTCTTAATAGTTTATTTAATTCAAAATTTTTTGGCTGGCTTGCTCCAAAAGAAACCACAAAAAAAACTGCAATAAAAATTACCAAAACCGCAAAAAGCATTTGTACTTGGTTTTCTTCCAATTCTATTTTTGTTTTTTGTTTTTTCATTTTTTCACTTTTAAATATAATAAAGAGGGGGGAGGCTGTTTTCACAGCCTTCCGAACTAGTTAATTAACGCATCATTCCATGCATTGATTCATGTATTGCCTGCATATCTTCAGAATCAAAATTTCCATTCATCATAGGGCAGTCTTGTGCCATCTCGTCAAAATTTCCTTCAACCATTGCCTGATGCATGTCCTGCATTTCCTGTTCCCAGTCGTCTCCTAAGAGCGCCTGATGAAACTCCTCAAAATCACTTCCCGGATGCATTGCTTCATGCATTTCCTTCATTTCATCAAAAAAAGATTCATCTGAATTTGTTGTTGTTTCATTTCCAGTATAGTTTTCTGTAAGATGTGCAGTAACTGAAACAGATACAATTGCAATTAATGAAATAACAAAAAGTGAAATTATTGCTGTTTTAAATAAGTCCATTAAAAAACCTCCACAAGCCGATTAAAGCTTTACATTATTTGTAAAGCACAATAAGCTTTTAAAGGAAATAGTTTTTAGAGTTTGTCTCTTACTTTATTTAGGGTTTCTGTTTCTTTCCCCATTTTTTTATCTAACTTTCTTTCTTCCAATATGTCTAACTCTTCAAAGTGTATTGGAAGCAAACCAAAAGTTCCTGCCCTTACAGAGGAAAAAAACCTTTTGATATTAAAAAAAGAGCTTTTCAGATGCATTAGTTCGTGTCTTATTACTGCTTTTAATTCTTTTTCTTCTAATAAATCAATTAATCCGGTTGAAATAAAAATTATTTTTTTGTATCCTGAAACAACAAAAGCATTTGGTTCACTGTTCAAAAAAACAATTATTTCCGGACTGTTTACTGAAAGTTTTACAGCTTCTTCTTTTGTTATTTTTTCAACTCTTTCATCTTTTGTTTTTATCATCCCAATTTGCATCAGCAAAGGAGAAAAAATATATGACACAACAAAAAACAATCCCGCAGAAATTAATGCAGCTAAATGAGCTGTATGGAAAAATGTTTCATAATGCGAGTTTGCAAATGCAAGAATTAATAAAAGTAAAATTATTGATGTCGAAAGAATTGCTTTAACAAAAAGAGATTGTTTTATTGAAAGCTTTTTTCCAATTAAAACAAGAACAAGAATTGAAATTAAAATCAATCCTATAAGAAAATAATTAAAGTAAGTAAAAAATGGGTTTTGTCCTGCAATGCATTGAACCGCACAATCCACAGCTGAACCAGTTTCAACCATTTAAACCCTTATTTCAGTTTTTTCCTAAGGTATGCAACAGAAGAACTTCCAAAAGTATCCTTCAAAAAAGAAACAAATTTATCTGAAACTTCCTCACTTAATTCCTTTCTGCTGTATTTAGGAGAATAAGTGTAAATCAGCCCGCCTTTTCCTTTATGAATTTTTCTTTCAATTAAACCTTTTGAATGCATTCTATCCATTGTAACAGTAATTGTAGTATAGGCTACATCATTTTTTTCTCCTGCTTCATCAAACACTTCCCTGCAAGTAGCTTTTTCTTTATCCCATAAAGCGTCCATTATGTCTGATTCAAGTTTTCCTATAAGAGAATTAAGTCCTTTTTTTTCAAAATCAATTTTGTGTAATTCCATTTTACCACTTAATTATATTTCTTTAAATATCCTTATAAATGTATTGCTTTACATTTGATGTAA
>JAHJUD010000048.1 GCA_018829335.1 Microcaldota archaeon
AATAGGCTTGTTTAAAATAATCAAAAGAGAAGGAATAAAAGACGGAATTGAAAGAATAACTTATTCTGTGGGATTAAGTGCAGTAAAATTAACCCAAGAAAAAGAAAATTTATTAAAAGAATTAGCTGAACTGCTTTCATGCCCTGAAACAAAAATAGTGGATTCAACTAAAAGGATTTTTAGTGAATGGAAGCAGTTAAGGAAACTGGCATCAAAAGGAAACTATGAAAGCAAAACAATTGAAGTAAAGAATCCTAAAGGAAGAAATTTTGTTTTAGCTGAAGGCATGCCTGATAAAGCATTTATTGCTTTTGCTGACAGGCTTGCAAAAGAAAACCCTGAAGGAGAAATTGTTCTGGTTAAAGGAGAAGAAATTCTAGTAATTGAAGGAAGCAAATCAAAAAAACAAGCAAAAGAAACCTTAAAAGAAATTTTATCCAAAACAAAAGGAAAAGGCGGGGGAACAGAAAAAATTGCTAGAGGAAAAATAGAAGACAAAAAAGAACTGGAAAAACTGGCCAGCTGACTTATTCAACGTATTTTGTTTTTATTTCAATTACGCCCTTGATTTTTTTTAGTTTTTTCATTAAAGCTTCAAGTTTTTTAGGGTTGGATAACTCTAAAGTAAAAGAATCTTTTCCAAGCCCGCTTTCATCGCTTGTTCTTATTTCAGCAGAAAAAATGTTTGCATTCACAGAAAAAAAGACTTCTGCAAAATCTTTTATTAAGCCTATTCTATCCAATGCCCTGAATTCAAAGGTAACCAAACGCATTTCTTTTTTTTCTCTTTTTTTTACTTTTAAATGCTTTTGGATTTCATTTCTTGCCTTAACTGAAATAGCAAAAGTGTTCCATAAACGAGAAACACGTTTTTTCTTTCCAGCCATAACTTCAATTAAATCCCCGTTTTTGAGTTTATGCCATAAAGGAACAAGCTGACCGTTAACTTTTCCTTTAACTGCATTGTTTCCTATATCAATGCTTAAAGCATAAGCTGCATCTACAACTGAAGCGCCTCTTGGCAATTCAATTAGTTTTCCTTCTCTTGTAAAAACAAAAATTCTGTCCTGCAAGTAATCTGATTTAAGTACATTAATAAAACTCTCTGAAGAAAGATCCTGGAAATCAATTGAAGAAAGGTCATTCAAAAAACAAATATTTTCATTGAATACATCAGGATTTGATTTAGCTTCTTTAAGTAACTGAATCAAGCCAAAACGCACCAAATAATCCATTTCTCTTGTCCTAATGTAAAATTTTACAGGAGAATGCTTTGGCCCCATTACAGTTGTGTGGATTGACTTATAAAAAGAAAACTGGGAAACCGACATATGATCCCTGAATTTTAATGGAACAGGAGAAAAAGTGTTGTGAAGGATTCCCAAAAATTCATAGCATTGTTCTTTTGTGTCAGTTAAAACAATCAAAACAACAGAATCCTCTATTTCTGAAAGAGACTTCAGGTTTTGGGTCATTTTCTTGAATATGCTGTAAATTGTTCTCTCATACTTTGAAAAAGAAGCATTCAGATTCAGGTTTGAAATGTTTTCCTGAAGTTTTGCTGTCATTAAATCCATTTCGGCTTCCTTTTTTTTCCTTTTTTCTTCAACTTTGGTTTTTATTTTAACATAAATTTTTGGCTTAACTAACTTAAAGCAAATTTTTTCAAATTCATCTTGGAGTTCATGCAAGCCAAGCTTTTTTGCTAAAGGAATATAAAAATCCAAAACATCTTCTGCAATTATTTTCTGCTTGTCTTTTGGCAGATATTTTAAGGTAAGAAGATTATGGCGTTTGTCTGCAAGTTTTATTATAATTACTCTGACATCTTTTGTTGTAGCAAACAATATTTTATGCAAAAACACATTATTTTCTTTTCTTTTACTGGCTGAAACTATTTGTTTTAATTTAGTTAAACTTTTAACAAGAGAACCAACTTCTCCCCCAAACTTGGTTTTTATTTCGCTTAATTCTGTTTCAGTGTCTTCAATAACATCATGTAATAAGCCTGCTGCAATTGAAGGCGCATCCATTTTAATTTCAGCTAAATATATTGCAGTGTTATAAGGATGAATAAAATAAGGTTCTCCTGAAAGTCTTTTTTGTTTTGAATGCTTTTTCTTCGAATACCAGAAAGCCTTTCTAATTAGTTCTGAATCAAGATCCCCGCTTTCTTTATTCAAAAGTTTTAATGCTTTATTCATTAGCTTTCTTGTTTTTGGGCCGCCTCTTAATGCTTTCTGAATAAATCCTTCTGCTTCTTTATTATTTGAATAATAAATTCTCAAAAGTTTTTCAATCATTTTATCGTATTCAAGTTTTTTTGCAGGCATTAAATCACATTTCATCCAATACTTTTATTCCAAGTAAATTCAATCCGTTTTCTAACACAAAAGAAGTAGCTTGAACTAAAGCAAGCCTTGAATTCATTAAATTTTTTTCTTCATTTAATACATTGCATTTCTGATAAAAAACATTGAAAACAGAAGTTAATTCAAGCAGATAATGGCATAAAATATGAGGAGAAAGAGAATTAAAAGAAAAAACGACTTTTTCTGGGAAAAGAGATAAAACTGAAATTAAATTTTCTTCTTCGGGAGTTAAATTATTGAATTCATATTTTATTGGTTTTTTTGTTTTCCTTAAAATGCTCGTGCATCGTGCAAAAGCATACTGAATAAATGAAGCGGTTTCTCCTTCAAAAGAAATGCTTTCCTCTGGATTAAAATTAATGTCTTTTACTGCATCAGTTTTTAATAAAAAGAATTTTATTGCGCCTAAGCCAATTGTTTCCGCTCTTTTATTTAATTCTTTTTCTTTAATGGAAGGATTTCTTTTTTGCAGTTCTTTTTTTGCCAGTTCAATTAATTCTTTAATTAAATCATCTGCATCAACTACTTTTCCTTCTCTTGACTTCATTTTTCCTTCAGGCAGGTAAACCATTCCATAACTGTAATGAAGGCATTTTGGAACCCAATTAAAGCCTAAAAGTTCAAGTGTTTTAAATAACTGCTGGAAATAAAATTTTTGCTCTGAACCAACAACCCAAATGTTTTTTTCTAATTTAAACTGATTGAATTTTTCAACTGAAAGAACTAAATCATTAGTTAAATAAATTGACGTTCCGTCCTTTCTTAAAACAACTTTTTTTCCTAAATTGAATTTTTCTAAATCGACAATAATGTTTTTTTCACTGTCTTTTATAAAAACTTTTTTTTGCATTCCTAAATCAATTATTTTTTTTGCTTTACCAAATTGTTCTGATTCTTTATAGATTACATCAAACTCTGAACCAAATTTTTTGTAAGTCTGAAATATTCCTTGCAAGGCCCATGCATTCATTTTCTTCCATAAAGCAATAGTTTTCTTGTCTTTTTTTTCCCATTTTTCAAGCAGCCCTAAAGCTTCTTTTTCTAATTCAGAGTTTTGTTTTGCTTTCTGGTTAAATAAAACATAATAGTCTCCTACAAAATGATCTGATTTTTTATTTGGAGTTTTTCCTTTCCCAAATTTTTGATATGCAAGCATTGATTTTGAAATATGAACTCCACGGTCATTAATTAAAATTGCTTTAACTGCATCAAAACCGTTTGCTTTAATTATATTGCTTAAACTCATTCCAATAGAGTCATTTCTTAAATGGCCAATATGCAATGGCTTGTTTGTATTAGGAGACGAGTATTCAACCATTATTTTCTTTTTTTTGCCTGAAGAATTTAAGCCAAATTTATTTTTTTGTTTTAATACTTCAGGAATTAATGCATTTGCAAGAAAAGAATAATCTA
Source organism: Microcaldota archaeon (assembly GCA_018829335.1). Classification (GTDB taxonomy): domain Archaea; phylum Iainarchaeota; class Iainarchaeia; order Iainarchaeales; family 1-14-0-10-31-34; genus 1-14-0-10-31-34. Next base: position 3,786 of record JAHJUD010000048.1, read on the forward strand.
AAAAGAAATTCAAATAAGGGCCTTTTGTTTCTGTTTTTTTAATAAAAGAAAGTTTTTTTGATTCAATTTTTTGTTTTAAGTTTAATGCAATTTCTTTTGGATCTTTTTTCAGTTCTTTGGATAATTTAAAGCAAGGAAAAGAATAGTCTCCTAACTCTCTTGAAGGCGGAACTTCAATTAATTCAGTTAATTTTTCTTCTGTAAATTCTTTTGAATTAACTGCTTTAACCAGTTCAACTGAAATTTGTTGCTTTAAATTCATTTAACCCACATAATTCAGAACAAAAAAGTTAATAAAAAATGGTTTAAGGGAAGTTTTGCGAGAAACCCTTTTATATTAGAATAAACTTTAATTAGTCAGAAAATAAATTTCTAAATTAAGAGGTGTTTAATTGAATAAAAAGTTAATAGTTATTTTTTTGGTTTTTGGGTTACTGCTTTTTTTCGGTTGCCTGAATGAAGGTGGAAAAGGAAAAGTTAATGTAAATGTTAGAGAAACAGGAGGAGAAAACCTTGAAGGCGCTGAAATAACTATTAAAACACGGACTTCAAACACTATTGTCGCGGAAGGAATGACAGACCAAGAAGGAAACTATGAAACAGAACTAACTCTTGGAGATTACACTATTAAAATTTCAAAAGAAGGATATGAAAACACTTACTTAGAAGACAAAACTTTAGGTTCAGGCGGAATTTCAATTAGCTGGGCTTTATCTCCTAAAACGCCTGTAAGCGAAGAAACACTAGAGGAAATTTTAGCTAAAGTAGACAATATAAATAGTCTGGAATTCACTTTGATAAATTTTGATGGAACTGAATCTCAAATTTACCAAAAAAACGAAAAATACAGGTTTGACACTAAAATTAAAGCAACAGTCAATTCAAAAGAAACAGTTTATGATTATTCAGGAATTTCTGACGGAGAAAACAAATATTATTCTTATGAAGAAGAAATTAACCCTGGCTTTACTCCATTTATGACTTTTGATTTAATAGGATTATCAAAAGATGCATTAAATGATTCTAAACTAAAAGAAATTGGAGCAGAAGAAATAAATGGAAAAACTGTAAGGATAATTGAATTTGGTTCAGAATACCAAAAAATTAAAGCATGGGTTTCAGAAGAATATGGGCTTATAGTGAAAACAGAGTTTGATGGAGGAACAATAGGAAAACTTGAAATAACAATAAAAAACATTAAAGTTAATTCAGTTGAAGATTCCGTTTTTGATGTTTCAGAATACAGTCTAATCCCACAGTGAAACTTTCTTTTTTTCATTTTTTTGGTTTAAGCAAATCTGATTAGTTAATTCTGCTTTAACCTTAGTTTTTCAATAAGTTTTTTATACTTTTTTTGAGCAAATAAACCGCGTTTTAAAAAACATAAAATATAATAATACTAAAAACAACAAGTATTACATGAAAAAGATTTTTGTTTTGTTTTTAATTTTGATTTTTTCAGTTTTATTGTTTGGATGCCCTGAAGATTCAAAAGATTCAAATGGCTCTGATAAAAATGCTGGTGATTTAAACCAGTTAAATGATTTAAATAATCTTGATTTAAATATCTTTGATGAAAATGTAAATGATTCAAATATTTTGGATGAAAATATTTGTGTTGAAGACTGGGAATGCGATGAATGGAGTGAATGTGTTAATGGAGAAAAAACTAGAGACTGCTGGGGCAATAATGAATGCGATTTAGTCAATAACTTAACTGAAATCAGAGTTTGTGATTTAAACAATTTTGATTTGAATGTTGTTGACGAAAATTTAACTGATTTAAATGTCTTTGATGAAAATGGCAATTGCATTGAAAACTGGGAATGCACTGAATGGGATGAATGCGTTAATGGCTGGGAAGAAAGAACTTGTATTGAACAAAATAATTGCGAGATAACAGAATTACAGCCAAGTTTATACCAGCATTGCGGCGAATGCATTCATGAAGAAACAGTAGATTGTGTTACAGATGAAAATTGCAGCGGAATCCAAGAATGCATTTCAGGCGAATGGGGAGATTGCTTTGATGACCCTGAAGATAACTGCCCTGGAGATTGTCAAAATGGACATATTAAAGCCTGTGTTTTTCAGGGGCATTGCCCTGGAATCCAAACTTGTTCTGATCATTCTTGGGAATATTGTGTTGACGCCCCTTATGATAATTGTCCTGGTGAATGTTATTTAGACCAAATAAGAAACTGTACTACCACAGAAAATTGTGCTGGAACACAAACCTGCCTAAACTATTCATGGGATTCGGTTTGCATTGATAAGCCTTATGACAATTGCCCTTTGCCTTGTGAAGGAGAAAATAAAACTGAAATTGAATTAAAGGAAGAAAACCTGTATTACAAAGATGAAAGTGCAGTTCAGCATATTCTTCCTTTCTATGATGTAAGCTCTATTCTGGCAGATGATTCAACCAATACAATAGTAATTGACGGACAAACAATATGGTATCAGATAGATATATTTGATGAAAATCAGTCTTATAACAGAATTATTACTTTCAGGAAAAATAATTCAGAAGGAGAATTAATTAATATTTGGTCGTACACAGATGAAGCATACAATAAAACACTATTCCTTGAAGGCGCAAATGGAATAACTCACGAATACCAATTAATGGTTGACGAATTTGATTCAAGTACAAGAGTCTGGTTGTTTTTAAGTGCTGCTTTTGGCGAAAGCAGTATTCTCACACAATATAACAAATATGTAATGCCTAATGGGACAAGCATTAACACAGAAGCTAATGTTGAATATTACTTTTATCTGCCTCATAATTCTCTTCTCCCTGAAAGTTTTGGAGGCGGGGATAGCTTTGATCCTGAAGCCAATTTCAAGGCATATTTTTATTTTGATGAAGACGGGGACAAACTTTATGAGGTTATGGCTGCAGTTGACACTGAAACAGGAAATGTAATCAGCGGTTATTACAAAGAGACTGGTTATTTAGGCATGCCTGCATCAATTAACACTTTATATGGTTCTATTGTTGAATTAAACAACAACAATTTCAAAATGACTATTCCAGAAAACTCTTGCAGTTAAAAAGAAAAGAATTAATAATTTGCTTTCCCTATACTAGATTATGAAAAAAATTGTCTTTGTTTGTTTGATTTTAATAGTGTTTTTTTCTGGCTGTCTTTTGTTTCCTGAAATAAAAATAAGGTCTGCTGAAGTTTCAGGAGAAAAAATTTTAATCCAAATTAAGTCAAATAAATGGGTTGAAGCAGAAATAAAAGTAGAAGACCGTGCAGGAAATTTATTTTGTGAAAAAACAGTTAATTTGAATCCAGATGATAATTTAATCGAGATTTCATGCGATTTAACAGAAGAAAGAATTCAAATTGAAGTTTTTGCTGAAGACAATAATTTTTCAAGAAAATTTACTGTTGAATTAATTACAGATGATCTGAAAGAAAATCAAAATGAACAAAACGAACAAGAAAAAGAAGAAGAGGAAAAAGTAGAAGAATATAATAAAGAAGAAGCAGCTAAAATCGCTTTAATTCTAACAGAAAAAACTCTTGAAGGCCAATTTATGAAAGTGTATGAAGAAAATTTTGCTAAATCAAGTGAATGTACTGCAATAAAATACATAGAAAACAAAAATAAAGTAATAAAAGAATTTCCTGAACTTGAAAGTGAAGTTGGATTTAATTTAAATGAAACTCAAATTATTGAATTAGAAAAACAAATAGCGGAAACAGAAAAATGCATTTGTTCTGTGAAAAAAGAAATAATAGAAAAAGAAAAAAACCAATTTTCAATAAAATATTTGTTAGACTGCAAAGGAGAATGCAAAGAAACTTATTTTGAACCATTTACTGAAAAACAAGAAGTTATTTCAACAAACAATTACTCTGAAGGAGAAAGAATAACAAACTTGGAAGGAAAAGATGGCGAAAAATACTATATTGATATAGGTACGGGGGCAGTTCAAGGATATGAAAATAAAATAACTTTAAGTCTTTTTTTGGAAGAAGGAGAATTAGTCAATTCAAGTCTTTTTAAAGAAGGAAAAATGGCTTTCTATAATGACGAAACAGGAAAAGAAATAATAAAAAATTCAATAACAATAAAAGAAATAAAAAGAGAAGTTTCAGGAGAAACAGAAAATTATTCAGCTTTAATTGAGAGAATAGAATATGTTGAATACTACAACCAATTTTCTTTATCAATTGAAGTTAACTTAACAGATAATTCAGTTAAAATAGGAAAATATGAAATTTCAGATAAAACAGAAGAACAAATTAAAAAAAATATGAGATTTTATGAGTTAATGGAAGAATGCCTTAAAGCATGGCTAATGAAAACACATGAAAAAGTATTAGAATCCAATTAGGAAGATTTCTTTTAATTTCAATAAGCTTTTATAGTAGTTTTAAAGTATTAATAACATGACAGCTCAAACTGTTTTGAAAACACAAGATATCTCTAAATCTTATGGAAAACAAAAAGTTTTAGTGGATGTAGACTTAGATGTAAAAGAAGGAGAAATCTTTGGTTTATTGGGACCAAACGGAGCAGGTAAAAGCACTGTAATGAAAATATTAAATGGATTAATTTCTCAGGATAAAGGAAAAGCAGTTTTTTTTGGAAAATTTAATCCAAAAGAAATTGAATTAAGAAAAAAAGTTGCTTTTGTTCCGCAAGAAGATTCTTTTTACAGATTTTTTTCAGTTGAAGAAAATCTTTCATTTTTTGGTTCATTGTATGGAATTGGTGGAAAAGAATTAAAGGAAAGAATTGAGTTTTTGCTTGAATGGCTTAACTTGAGTTTTTTTAGGAAAAGAAAAGCAGAACATCTTTCAGGCGGATACAGAAAAATGCTGAATATTGCGTGTTCTTTAGTTTATAATCCTTCATTTATTTTTTTGGATGAACCAACAGTAGGATTAGATCCTGATATGCGAAGGCTTTTATGGAAAAAATTAATTGAATTAAAAGAAAAAAAGAAAACGCTTTTTATTACAACACATTACATGGATGAAGCACAAGAATTATGCAACAGGATTGCATTAATTTTGGAAGGAAAAATCATTGTATGTGAATCTCCAGAAAAACTGATTGACAAATACGGTGGAGAAAGAAACTTTGAATTTGAAGTAGACAAACCAATAACAAAAAAACTTGAAACAGAATTAACTAAAGCTTTAGGCAATACTTTTCATATGACAAATCAGGTTATTCATGTTTCATACCAAGGAAGAAATGAAATGAATGCTTTATCTAAAATAAATAATTTAATTAAACTAAATGGTTTTGCAATAACTAAAACAACAATAAAAGAACCAGATTTAGAAAATGTTTTTTTGAATTTAACAGGAAAAGTAGAAGGAATCAAAAACGTGCAAAAAGAGGAATAACAAATTTTAGGAAAAGTTGTATCAAAAACAACTTTTAGAAAAAGTTGTATCAAAAAAACCTTTTTGGAAAAAAGGTTTAACAAAAATAAACTTTTTAGGAAAAAGTTTAATCAAAAAGAAAAAAAATGAAAAAAGGAAAGGAAAAAAAATGAAATTACTTACAATTGCATTAAAGGAATTAAAGCTGATAAAAACGCAAAAGATTTCTTTATTGTTAATTTTCTTTTTTCCAATAATTACTATTCTTGCAATAGGAACAGCTTTTGGTAATGTAAATGTTTTTACAGGAACAGGCTTTACTAAAGTTCCGGTTGGAATTTACATTCCATCAAATGCCAATAGTTCAACAGATATTATTGCTGAATTAAATGCTTACCAAGCAATTGAGTTAACCAAATATTATTCTCCAGAAGAAGTAATTGAGTCAATGAAAAAAAGAAAATCAAAAGTTGGAATAATAATAAGACAATCGCCGACAGCAGAAAGTGGAATAGATTTAGAGTTAATTTTTGATAATTCTTCTTTGCTTGAAACTCAGGTCACTTTGTTTGTTACGGAAACAGTATTAAATGAAATAAGTTACAGGAAATCCACTGAAATGATTGGAGAAGTTTTAGAAAACCTGGATACAATCAAAAAAACTGTCAGAGAAGAAATTACAACAATAGACAGCTTTATTACTAAATTAGATCAGTCATATTATTCTCTAAATAATCTTGAAAACAGATTAAATCAAATTGATTTAAGTACAATGCAAAGCCAGCTTAATCAATTTGATACTTATTATTATCAGTCAAAAAATGATGTTTCAGATACAAGAACCGAAATTTATAATGCTAAATCACAGTTATCAGGTTATAAAACAAAAATTCAAACTCAAAGAAACCAAGTTGTAAGTTACCGAGACCAATTGAATAACTTGAATAATCAAATATCAAACATTATTGCAGTTTCTCCTCCTGAAGTTGATGTTCAGCTTTATCCAATACAAAATCAATTAAATAACACAATAAATGAAATGAATTATACAATAAATCAATTAGATCAGGCAGTAATTGATATTGATAGTACAAACAATAAATTAGATCAAACATTAGACAAACTAAATGACGTTGACTCAAGACTGAATTCAGCTAATTCAAGCATTCAGTCATTTAAAAACACAGTTAGTTCAATGCAAAACACATTAAATGAAATCAAATTAATGATTACTGAAGCAAAATCTTCAAGAGAATCAATAATGCAGGACTTAAAGGAAACAAAAAGTCAAATGCAGGCCCTTTCAACTAAATTAGAAAACTTGAGTTCATTGTCTCCTGATTCATTAGTAAGGCCAATAAAAATTACCAAAGAACCATTGTTTGCTTCAACTGAAGTTTCAGTTATAACTCCAATGGCAATAGCAATAGTATTGCTTTTAACTTCACTTCTTTTAACAAGCATTTCAATCATTCTGGAAAAAAATCAGGGAGTAGAATTAAGGGCAAAATTAAGCCCTACAATGCGTTTCACCTGGATTGCAGGAAAAATGCTAGGCCAAATGGTTTTTGCTTTATTTGAAGCATTAATTATTCTTTTAGTGGCATTTATTGGATTTGGAGTAATAGTTTACGGAAGCGCTTTAGACTTGTTTTTGGTTTTGCTTATTATTGCTTTTTCTTTTATTTCAATTGGATTATTCCTTACAAACTTTACTAAGACTCAGTCAACTGCAGTTTTGTCTTCTCTGCTTGTAAGCGTTCCATTGATTTTCTTAAGCGGAATGATTCTTCCAACTTCTTTTATGCCTTCTTTTGTGAAAAGCTTTAGTGAAGTGCTTCCATTAACTGTTGCAACAGAATTAGTGACTTCAATTTTAGTTAGAGGTTCTCCTATTTCATTCCTGATTCCACAAATGCTTTTATTGCTGGTTCCTGCAGGATTAATGGTTGCTTTTACTTTAATTTATCCGAGAATAAAAGAAGACTAAATTTTTTATTTAATTTTTCTAACAGGCTTTGGCTTGAATTTTTGATACAAAAAAGCAGCTCATTTTATTCTTTCTAAAAATTCTTTCGGCTTAACAATTTTCATTTTATTAAACTCTTTTAATTTAAGCAAGTGTTTGTCTCCGCTGACAATATAATCTGCATCAGCTTCAAAAGCTGCCTCTAAAACCTTGTTGTCGTCTGGATCATCTTTAATCAAATTAATTTTATTTTTTGGCTTAACCAATTTCAAAGCTGAAACAAAAACATCGATTCTTTCCTGAACTTCAGTTTCATTCAGCTTAAAGTCTCTCTTCAAAACTTTTGAATATTCCAGTAAAATTTCAGTTGAAGTGAAAACTTCAATTTTTCCTTCAAAAGCTAACCTCATTACTCTGAAAGGATTTCCTTTCCAAAAAGAAGCAGAAACCAAAATATTTGTGTCAACAACTGCTTTCTTCATTCTTTAATGCCTCTTCCTTTATGAATCAGCTTTGAAACATCTTTTTCTTTTATTCCAAGTTTTTTGGCTTTTTTCTGCCCTTTTGAAACCAATTCTTCAAATTTTTTCAGCATTTCCTCTTTTGAAGGAGTTTTAATCCTCTTCAAAAGCAGACTGTCCTTGCTTCCAAAAACAGCAAAAGCTTCTCCTTCTTCCAGCTCCATTTCTTCTCTAATGTCCTGCGGGATAACAATCTGACCTCTTGAAGACATTCTGGTTAATTCAACTTCGCCCAAAAACACCACCTCAATAAAAACAATAAACAAAAGGCTTAATAAGTTTTTCGGAAAATAAGAAAATAAGATTATTAGAATATAACAGCTCGGCTGAACGAAGTGAATGCCGTGCGCCGTCACTCGCGAGCGGAATCGCGACGGGCCTGGGAGGATTCTCAAATGTTTATTATAACTACTTTTTATTTTAATACTGTAGTCATAAATTATCTTTCCAGCAATTCAAGAAATTCCTTTTTGTTCATTTTCAGGTCTTTCTTGATTATGCTGTTGAGTATTCCCGAACCAATTGATTCATTTCCATGAATTGGAACAGAAGTTTTTCTTCCGTCAGGATGGGCAAATCTGTGATGGCTTCCTCTGATTCTCGTCTGCTCAAAACCTAATTTTTGTAATACTTTAATTAGTTTTTTTGATGTAACCTGCAAAGGCAAGTTTTACACCTCAATTCTTTGAATGCCAACAAAAGAACTCTTAGGGATTTCTTCTTTTTCTTCCTCTAAGTCCTCTAAACATAACTCAATTACTTCTTTTACTCTCTCAATTAGTTGATCCATTGACTTTGCCTGAGTATGGCATCCCTGCAATTCAGGAACATCAGCAACAAGCCATCCTTCTTCATCTCTTTCAATTACAACAGTAAAAACCTTTTTTTCCATAAGTTCACCTAAATAACTACACATCAAACAGATTTAAATCTTTTCATTCGCTAATCAACGAAAAAAGAAAAATATGTTACAGCTCTATCAAGTCTAAGGCGAAGATAGTGCACAAGCGCTCGCGGATTGAGCCGCGACGGGCCTGGGAGGATTCGAACCCCCGATCCTCAGCTATCTTAACAATTTTTCCAATCAAAAAAACCAATAGTTTTCGCAAAGCGAAAACCTTTTTGACACAACTTTTTTAAAAGTTGTTTTTTGTTAAACCTTTTTTCTAAAAAGGTTTTTTTGATTAAACTTTTTTGCGAAAAAAGTTTAGAAGGCTGATGCCTTATCCACTAGGCTACAGGCCCCGCAAATAATAACTAATAAGACAAAGAATTAAAAAATAATTCAGTTCATTTAACATTAAAGATTTTGCTGAAAGCTTTTTTTTCAGTGAATTTTCCTTTGCTTAAATCCAACAGCCAGACAAACAAGTTTTTTTTATTGAATTCTTTTCCGAAAAACTTGAGTTTTGCTTTTTTGTGGAAAACTTTTTCTGGTTTCCTGTAAAATTCCATTGAATTAAAAGGCAAAACAAAAATGAATTCATCTGCTTCGTTTGCATAACGTAATTTGTTTTTCATTTTTCCTTTGCTTGGCCTTGTTAAAACTTCCATGCCAATTAATTTGTTGTCTTTTGTTTCAACCAAAAAATCAAATTTTCCTTCATTAGAACAAAAAGAATTGGTTTTAGAGTGAATTAAAACAGTTTGTTCAGGGCAAATGCGTTTAAGGTTTAATTCTTGTTTTACATGCATTTTGTTTAATTCATTGAAAGTATATAAATGCATTAAATTGGTTTTAGTGTTTCCGTTGATTTCTGTTCCCGCCAGCCTTATGCAAAAACCCCCAAAAAAAGAAAACGCAAAAGAAGTATTTAAATCTTTCACAGGTTTTTAATGAATTCTCTTGCCTGCTCCTGTTTTTTTTCGTTTAAACCCAAAAAAGAAGAAATCACAATTGAATCTTTTACTTTTCCTCCATGAAATGAAACAATGCTTGAAGCTTTTTTTAATGCGTTCCCATGCAAGCCAATACAAGAAATAAAAATTGCTGTTTTTTTTCCTTTAATGTTAACGCACTGCTTTAAGTAATCGTTCATTAAATGAGAAGAAGAAATTCCTATTACAGGAAAACCTAATACAACTAAATCAAAAGCTTTCCAGTCTGTTACACCAGATTTTATTCTGGATAACTTGCTTTTTCCTTTTTTTTTGTGTTTAATGACCTCTGACAGCTGAACAGAAAAATTTTTTTTCTCTAATTCTTCTTTGACTATTTCAGCCAGCTTTATTGTTTCAGCCGAGCCCACAAAAGGAATTAAGGCTTTCATGAAAAAAAAGTAAAGCAAAATGATTTAAATAAGAAAGCAAAACAAAAACTATTATTAAGACAGAAAACCATTATATTTTCAGGTGAAAGAAATGAAGAAATTAAGCCTTTTGTTTTTAGTAATGCTGGCTGTGGCTGTGAATGCAGTCCAGATTAATTCTGCAACAGAAATTCCTGCAAACATTAACTGGAGTTTTAGTGTTGAATTAAATCCAAGCAATTCTTTTACTAAAACAGAAGTGTATTTTGATGAATTATTTATTGTAACTGCATTCAATGACAAACAGCCAATAATACAAGAAGATTTTGTGTTAAAGACATTTGTTTTTGACAAGGTTCCAGAAGATAACACTGGATTGACTTTGTATGTTTCATATTTTGGAATAGAAGAAGGAACACATAAAATCAAAACAAAAACTTTTAACGGAGAAAGCTTAATTGAAGAAAAAGAATTTGAATTAAATGCAGTTGACACAATAACTGCATTACAAAAAATACCTGAAAGCATTCCAAGAGAAGAAGTTGACTTATTAATGAACACAATGATAGACAAAATAAACAAAGACAAAGAAGAATTAGACGCATTAAAGAATTCAACTGAACAAAACTTAGAAGACAAAACAGCAGTGTTAGAACAGGAAATAAAATCACTGGAAGATTCTCTTTCTGAATTAAGTTCACTAAAAGAGCTGGCAGCAAAAGAAGAAAAAAAAGCACAAGAAAAGCTTTTGGAAATCAAAAAAACTGTTTTTTCAGGAGAAACACAGACAACTGAAACAATAGATTCCGGAAATTCCCAAAAAGAAAATTTTGCCACAGGCTTCTACAATTTTTCTGTTTCTCATGCATGGTATGGAGTGGTTTTTTTGATTGTATTGCTTGTATTAATTGCATTATTTCAATTGTATAAAATAAAAGGAAACAGCGACATGATTTTTGAAGAAGCATTAGAAGACAAAGCAAAAGAAGAAAAAAGAAATGAAAAAATAGATTTTGCACTTCAAGAAGAAGATTCAGCTGAAATGATTCCCAAAAAAACAAAAAAATTCGGATTAAGCGATTTGCTGAAAAAATAAGAAAAAAACTGCAAAAAAAACAATAAAAGCAGTTACTTTTAAATATGATGAAGTTTTTATTATTACAGTCTTTTGTTGTGAGAAAAAATGAAATTCAAGTATTGCCCTGAATGCGGTTCAATACAACTTAAAAGTATTCAAAACGCATTACAATGCAAGAAATGCAGTTATTCTGGAAACATGAAAGAAGATTCAATTGATGTAATTAATTCTTTTGTTACCTCAAAAAAAATGCATAATAATTCAGCAGTGCAGTCAACTGGCTCATCTCAAATAATAATACAGCAGGAACCAAAACCTGATTCACTAAAAGAAAGGCTGAAAAAATTCCAGAATAAAGACATAGAAATCCTTTAATCAAACAGAAAAGCTTTTTACTTGTTATTTATTTTATTTTATTGAGGAAAATTTATGCCCGCTATAAGAAAAAGAAGACAAACAGAAAGAATAGGTTATTTCAGGCAAACAGGCACTTATTTGCCTCAAAAACCAAAACAAATAAGAAGAAAAAGAATTCAAATTTATTATGGCAGAATTGGCTTAATTAAAACCAAAAAAGTTTTAAGGAAACTAAAGAAACTCATAGAAACAAGAATAAGGCAAAAAAAAGAAACAAGAACAAAAATAAAATCATTGAAAGCAGAAATCGTAGAAGCTAATAAAACATATGCGAATACATTAATGAAGACAGGAAAAAAAATAGCTAACAAAGAGTCAGATGCAGAAGATTATGAAAGATTCATGGAAATTCAGGTTAGAAAAATAGAAAAGTCTAAAACAAAAAAGGAAAGAGTAAATGAAGAACACCCTAAAAAAATAGGAAAGCTGGAGTCGAGAATTAGAACTGCACAAAGCAAAAAAAGAATGGACAATGTTGTATTAAATTTTAACGGAAAACTGCTTGCATTTGAAGCAGATATGCAGACTCTTTCAGAAGTTAATGCACGCTTATTGCAACTGGAAAAAATCAGACTTGATGAAAGCATTGCAGTAAACGAAATTCTTAAAAGAAATCCAAGAAGAAAAATCAAAGACATAGTTAAGGAAATGGGTAAAAGAGGCTTTGAAATAAATGAAAGAAAAGCAAGAAAAATAGTTAATTATTTGATTGACAAAGGAGCAGTTATTGAAAGAGGAAAAAGCAGCGTTCCCTCAAAAGAAAAAACAGAGTATCCAAGCACAAGAAAATTAGTTGAAGAAGAACTCAAGAAAAATTGAAAAAACTCTTTATTAAATTGAGAATGCGGAGTGAAGGATTTGAACATCTGTCACTGTCAGCTGGCACCCGCGCACGGCATAAAGCCGTGCTAGTCCAGCTTTATGCTGGACCTCGTGCTTAAACGGCGAAACGTTTATGCGGGAGGAGAGATTCGAACTCTCGAAGACACTAAGTCACTGGCCCCTCAAGCCAGCCGAATTGACCGCTATCGGACTCCCGCAAAAACTTTTAGAAAAAGTTGCATCAAAAACCAAAACCGTAAAATATATAAATAAGGAAATGCTTAATAAAATTGATGAACAAAAAACTTCCTTTATATTTATTGTTTATTGTAATAACATTGCTTCCATTAATTAATGCAGATAAAGCTTTAATTTTATTTGAAGGAGAAGAAGGAGCACCAATAGAACCACCGCCAGAGCCGCCGGCACCAGAACCACAAATTGAACCACCACAAAATGAGCCTCCTCTAGAACCACCTCAAGATCAACCTCAAATGCCTCCCCAAGAAGAGCCGCCTTTTGAAGAACCACCAAAAGATTTTGGAGGGCAAGAAGTTCCTGAAGGATGTGTTGCAGTTGAAACAGGAACTGGAATGAGCCAAATGCAATGTGATTTTGAAGCAAGCGAACCAGAATTTCAAGAATTTGATATAAAAGAAGAAATTGACTCATGCCAAGGAAAATTTGAAATGATTAACGGAAAGCCAACTTGCATTAAAGAAGGAAAAGAAGGATTTGTCGGAGTAACTTGTCCTACGCCAAAAGAATTAGATTCAATTAAATCAAACTGTAAATCTAAAATAGAAGAATTCACTGACGATAAAGGATGCACTTCAATAATGTGTGTTAACGAAAAATTCAAAGAACAATACAATGAAAAAATAGAAGAAAAATATGGACATGATCCAATTAAAGCACAAGCAATTCAATGCCAAAAAGACGGCGGAGAATTTATGTTAATTGAAAATCAGCCAAGATGTTTAATGGAATTTGATGAACCAATAAGGGCAGGAAAAATAAAAGAAATGACTCCAGAAGAAATGACTGACCTTGCAGAAAAACTGAATAAAACAGAAGAAAGCATAGGCTTTATTGGCGAAAAACTTGAGAAACTAAAAATAGTTTATCAGTCAAAAGGAGATACTCAAACATTAAATGCAATAGAATATGCAATAGAAAAACTAGGGTCAGTGCAGATAAAATTAAACTCAATAAAAAACAAGTTAAATGCAGGAACAGCCACACACCAAGAACTAGAAGAAATGTTTACTGACTTAAAAAGTTTAAGAAAAGAAGTTTCAAAAATCACTAAAGCAATGGCAACAGGAACAGTTCCAACAATAGAAGAAATTGAAGCAAAAGTAAAAGAACAAATGGATGTATTTTATCATACTCCATTTGAAAATGAAGAAGAATTCAAAGCGTTTTTGGAAAAAGAAAAAAGTGCAATGGAAATGGTCCACACCTGCCATAAGTATGATTTAGAAAATATAAAATCTTTTGTTCCCCCTGACCCAGAAGGATTTATCACAAATGCCAGCTTATATTTTGACGGAACAAACTGTCTGATGACTTTAACAACAAAAGAAGGAAAAAAAGCTGAATTCACTTTAACAGAAGAAGAATACAAAAACTTTAGTGATCCAAGCGTTTTTGCCAGCATTCCTTGTTCAGGAGATTGTACTGCATTAAATGAAATATTTTCAATGGCTCACGGTCCAGGCGGAGTAGAAGAAGAATGCATGGAAGCATGCATTCAAAAAGATTGCAGTAAAAGCATGTTTGAATGCATGTTTGACAACAAAGAAAAATGTGAATTAACTTGTGGTTTAAGAAAAGAAGGAGAAGGCCCGTTTGTTGACGGACAAATAGATCCATTCCAAGGATGTATTATGGTTTGTGTAGGCGAAGAAAATGCAAGAGAATGCGGGCCAAACACAACTAATCCTAAATGCATTGAATGCGAAGAAAAATGCATGAAAGAATATGGACCAGGAATAGGATATGAACACTGCCTAAATGAAGAACAAATGGAAGCAAAACAAGAGCAATGCCAGGCAAACAACCAGTACGGAAAACCAGTTGAATCTCCTACCCCAGACGGAAAAATGTGCATTAGTGATGTAATATGCAAAAACTTTGATCCAAACGAATGGGGAGACAATCCAGGAACAGGACCAGACAACTGGGAACCAGGGCATGGACCAGGAGAAGAATATGGACCGCCAACAGGAAACGTCATATTAGATACAGGAAAAGAAGTTATTTCAAGAATAATTGGTTTTTTTACAGGATGGTTTAAATGAAAAAAATAATTTTTTTGATTTTAATTTTGATTTTCTTTTTTGGTTGCACTCAGCCTGCACCAAAAGAAATAACAAAAAAAACTGATTCCGATGAAACAGGAAATATATTAGATGATTCTGGCGGAACAGCAGAAACAGGAAATGACAACACAAACAAAGAACTAAAAAAAGACCCTACTGCAGAAGATGTTACAGGAGATTTAACTGATTTAATGGATGACTTAGAAGGATTAGAAAACGATTTCACTTAAACAAAGAAATAAAAGCTTTTTTTAATAGAAAATTGATTTATGGGAATAGAGTTCACAAAAAAAGTAATTGAATACTTTCTAGACAAAATCACTTTATTTGTCAGCTTAATTTACATCTGGTTTTTTATGGGAATACTAACAGGCATGCTTTTAATGATTCACGGATTAACTGCTTTTGCTGTTGTTCCATTAATTATTGCATTAATTGCATATTATAACAGGGCTTTTTCAGTAATCCTCTTTTTTGTTTCTGCCGTAATCTTTTTCTTGATTTAAAAATCACTTTAAAAGAATTGAAAAAAGCTCTTTTTCAGAAATAGTTTTTCCTTCTTTAATTTCTTTTCTAATCTTGTTTAGTTCAGCTGATTCCTTTGCGCTAAGTCTTAAACAAATTTCTTTATCCCTTTGTTCCACTAAAACATTTTTCTCAAAATTACCTTTTGTATCTGAATATTTTATCATATTTTTCATGATCAATAATGTCTAATACATCCAGCCATATTGACAGCACGTCTATTTCAGTGGCTTCTCTTAACGGCTGCTTTAAAGTGTAAATCATTCTCCAATAACTTGGCAAATTAATTTTCCACAAGTTTGTAACTTCGTATTTTTCCAGATATTTTTTCGGGATTTGCTTTTTCTTTATTTGAATCCCTGCTTCACAGTTTATTTTCAGTAATTCTATTTTGTCATTAATTCCCTTTAACAATGTCTAATGAGGAGAATTAAGTATTCCATTTGTTTTTTCTTCTTTTACTATTCTGTTCAATTCTTTGTATTCTTCTGAAGCATCATCCAAAAGTTTCACTGTAACTTTCCTTCTCTTCATTAATTAAACCTCTATTCCTCTTCTTTCTGCTTCCATGAGTTTCTTGCTTGGATTAAAAGTCCAAATAAATCCATTCCTTGTCTCTAAAATTATTCCTTTGTTTTCCAAATAATTTAAAGCATAATTCAAAGTAGAACGCATTACTTTCTTAGGCAGTCTATCCAGAATTTCATTCCTGCTTACAGCCAAATCAGCATTCTTTATAACTTCTTCAATCGCTAAAACAGTTTTAAGAGTAGGAAAATGAACAACATTAGTTTTCTGAACAACAACCATTTCACCACCTAATATATTTATCACCTAATATATTTATAATCCTTTTGTTGGTTTTTTTCTTTAGTATGCACGCATAATAGTTAGCTCTACAAATAAATAAATGCATCTAATTTGTAGGCATAATTGACTTAAGATTCAAGTGGCAAAAGAATCAGATTTTTTTGTTGTTAATGAATTTCAGCAGTTTAGTGAAAAGCACAACATAAAGTTGTAATAGTCCAGATTTATGCCGCATGTTTGGTCAAACTTTAAAAAGCAGTGCGACTTTACGTCGCACATTTTGATAAACCTTTTCTTAAAAGGTTTACGCAGAGGACGTAAGTCCCTCAAAAAGTTCAAGTCCGAAAACTTTAAATATTCCTGGCAAACTAGGCAGCATAAAAATTTTTTTGTTCTGTTTTTTTGCAACCATTTTTGTTTAAGCAGATTTCCAAGTGTGGACAGTAAAGCTTGTTAAGCGCATTTTCAATGGATTTTTTCTTTTTCTTGTCTGTTTCTCCATCAAATAATCCTATAAGAACCATGTATAATTCCGCGTACATTGATTCAGTGAATTTTCCATGCAATGGTCTGATGCTTCCAAAGGCGTTTGCTGATGCACACCTAACTTTTCCGCTTTCATCAACTATTGTTTTCAGGAACAATTCCAACATTTCATTGATTTTTTCTTCAAAAATATCCGATATCTGCATTGTGCTAAGCCCTCTAAGCCCAGCATAACGCGTTTCTGGTTTTTGAGAGAAACCCATTTTTAAAAATTCATCTCGCAAAAACTCCAGTGTTTTTGTTGCCTTTTGCCCAGATATTCTGCTCCATTTCTCATCATAGTGTTGATGGAGCATTTTATTCAAAGTCTTTACGGCTTCATTTATTTTCTGTGTTTCTCCAGACATTAAAAAATCCAAAACTTCTTCAGCAATTTTTTTGTTCGCCTTTCCTTCAAATATTTCCATTTCAATTACCTTTTATTTGCCTTTTTTTCTTTTTTTCTTGTTTTAGGTTAAAATGTTTTGCAAAGCTTGTTATTACTTGATGAAAAGAAACTTCTTTTGCTATTAATGGAATTAAATCTTTGTCCCAACGGTTTTTCAGCTTGTTTGCATTGTTAAACATTCTTGTTATATCAAATTCTTTTTTTGACTGCCTGCATTTTTTTCTTACTATTTCAAAGTCAATTTCTTGTTTTGCCTGAATTATTTCATATACATCAAAATGGTCTCTTGGTTTATTTCTGGTTATTGCAGCAGAAACTTTTTCTGCTATTAACTCTTTTTTTGCCAGAGTATTCAATGAAAAGCTAGGAATAAATTCATTGTAAAAGTGTTTTATTTCGTGTTTTTCCGGCAGCAAAAACAACTTTGCTCTTTTGTTCAAGTCAATAAAAACTTTTTCTTTTTCTCCGTTGAATCCAGTATAATGCACAACAAGCCTTGTAAAGTCTTCAACAGTTTTGTCTTCAGTTATTCTCTCAAAAAAACCAGATTCCTGCAATGCCGAGATTATTTCCTGCTTTACAATGCTGATGTCTTTTGTTACTGTAAAGTCAATGTCTTCGCTTAAGCGCGAATAATTCAAAAAAATTTTTTGTAGCGCTGTCCCGCCCTTAAAATATATCCTATTAATATTCCTAATCAAATACAATACCAAAGTCAAATAATAATCTTTAGCCAAAAATATTGGGTTAAATTTAAGCAAAACAGCCAGATCCTTGAATTCAGATTCACTCAGCTTCTTGATTTCATCCATTCTTTTGCCTGTTTTTTGTTCAAAACATTGAAACTGTGATTTCCAATGTTTTTAGAAACAGAATTTTCAAGGCTTTTTTTTGTTGTCCTGTGGAATACAAAACGCATATTAAAAATTTCTTTTTTGCCTTGCCTTTTAGTAGTAAAAATATCTATTTGAGCAGGAATCTGGTCAGAAAACTTCCAAAAATATGCTGCAGCATAACCTCCGACAAAATAATTGCTTCCATCAAAAATTTCGTCAGCAATCACAAAAGGATTCTCAATCCAGGAACCGCTTTTTGCTTTTATCGGAACAAGATAATACTTGCTTCTGTTAAGCTTTATTATCCGCTTTTTTTTCAAAAGATTTTTCATTACATTATACCTTTGATTTTTGCTTTTGAAAAAACGCTTTATTTCCTGAACTCTAAAAAAATATTTACCGTAAAACTCAATCCAAGAAACAATTTCCATTTCTTTCTTTGAAAGCCCGCTAAAAACAACAACCATACAAAAACACCAATTAGTAAATATACTACTAATTAATGTTAATCCTTAAAAAGCTTTTGTTTTTCAACTGCCAGTAACCGAAACACAAACAGTTTTCATAACCAAAAACCCAACTAAAAATGAATCAATGCCGGCAATGCAAGCTTTTTAAGCTCTTCATTCTTCCTGATTTTAGGACTTAAATTTTTGCAGTCCGGCTTTACGCCTGACGTTTGGTTAAACCCTTTGCAGTACGGGCTTGCCCCATACATTTAGTTAAACCCTTTGCAGTACGGGTTTATCCCGTACATTTAGTTAAACCCTTTGCAGTACGGGTTTATCCCGTACATTTAGTTAAACCCTTTGCAGTACGGGTTTATCCCGTACATTTAGTTAAACCCTTTGGAAAGGGTTTACGCGGAGGACGAGATTTGAACTCGCGAGTCCTTTCGGACACCAGCTCTCCAAGCTGGCGCATTAGACCGCTCTGCCACCTCCGCAACAAACTTTTTTCAAAAGTTTGATCAAAAACAGTTCACTTCGTGAACAGTATAAACAAACCATAAAATTAGATAAATAAACAATTAAAAAGCATTATTCAGATTGTTTTTCTTCGATTTTTTTCAAGGCTAATTCAACTGCCTCTTTAGGAGTAGACGCACTTAAAATTTTCACTTTTTTTGTGTCATCCAGAAAAGAGTTTTTGACTTTATCTGAAATGCCTCCGCTTCCTGTCAAGGCAATAATCGGCTTTTCTTGCAGGTAAGAGGCTAAAGCTTCAATATATGTTCCTGCCTGCCCTTCAATTAAGATTACTGCATCAGCTGAATTTACTAGAATAAAGTTTCTTCCAAAACCTATTCCTGAAGGAATTACAACAGAACAAAACTTGTTTGCATCAGATTTATCATTTGAAGGAATAACACAAATTGAAGTTCCTTTTTCTTCTGAAACTCCTTTACAGGAAGATTCCATTACCCCTGTTAGGCCTCCGCAGATTAAAATACAGTTTTTTTTGGCGATTTCTTTTCCTGTTTCTTCAGCTAATTTCATTGAAGAAAAAGAAGCTTTATGCGAGCCTGCGACAAAAATCACTTTCTTCATTTAATCACTTTTTTTGTTCTTGTATTTCTTTCTGGATTTTTTTTTCTTCTTTTTTTATTTTTTCTTTGAATTTTTTGTCTTTTTCTATTACTTTAATTACAGGGTGCTCTTTGACTGCATTGGATGCAACTTTGTTGATGAACAAAAAAATTAATCCTATTCCAATAAAAACATAAAAGATAGTGAAAAGCCTGCCAAAAAAAGTTACCGGATACAAGTCTCCGTAGCCTATAGTGGTTAAAGTGACAACAGAAAAATAAACTGCATTAAAAAAACTCCATTTTTCAAAATAAGAATAAATCAGACCGCCTAAAACAACTGCAAGGAAAACAAAAATAAGCAGGACTCTTATTTCTTTGTCTTTTAATTCATTTTTGATTATTTTTAAAATATTAAGAAAAGAAACTTTGATTTAAGACACCTTTAATTGAATAACAAAAAAAAGGGTTAAAAACCTTCATTTTGAAGTGATTCAAGGTTTTCTAACAGCATTTGGTCAATATCAATGCCAAAAACCATTTCAACAGCAAAAAACAAGAGCTGTTTTACTATTCCAAGAAGCAGAATAAAAACCAATACAAGCAGTAATTTTTTTTTCCAGCCAGGCCAATCATGAATATAAGGGAATTTTTTGCCTAAATGGTGTTCAATGAAATCATAGATTTTTTTCCTGAAAAAAATCAATAAAATAAAGAATACAGCAAAAATTGCTATTACTTCAACCGGAATTTTAGCTAAATAAAAAGAAAACAAAAGAAAAGGAAGCAAAAAAATCCTGATTAAAGTTCTTTTCTTGAATTCAGCCATAACAAAAAATAAGTAAAAGAATGCTTTTAAAGAAAAGGCTAAAAAAAACTGAATATATTTAAATTACTTATCTGGTTTTATTTATGAAGTATGAGCCTTTTGTTGTTTGTTGATTCAGGAATATTTTCTTTTATTGTATTGCCTTTGTTCATTTTTTTTGCAAGAGTAATGGATGTCAGCCTTGGAACAATAAGATTAGTGTTTATTTCAAGGGGATTCAAACATTATGCTTCAATAATAGGTTTTTTTGAGATTTTAATCTGGCTGACTGCTATTTCACAGATAATGCAGAACATGAACAGCCCATTACTTTTTTTGTTTTATGCTGGAGGGTTTGCCACAGGAACCTTTGTTGGAATATGGATTGAAGAAAAACTTTCACTTGGAACCATTATGATTGAAGTTATTACAAGAAAAAATGCTTTAGGAATGATTGAAGAACTTAAAGCAAAAAAATTCAAGGTTACAAGCATTGACGCAGAAGGAGAAAACGGGCATGTAAAAATGATTTTTATTGTAACTAAAAGGCATAATGCTTTGAAAGTAATTGAAATAATAAGGGAATTCAATTCAAAGGCATTTTATGCAATAGAAGATGTAAGGTCTGTTAATGACGGAACCATTCCAACAAGAAAAAACAGGCTTGATTACATGAAATTGTTTGCGCCTTTCAGGAAAGGAAAATAGCCTTAAATAAGCTTAAAAATCCATTGAAAGAAAATTAAGGTTAGGCGTGGCGACTTTTGTCGTGGCGGCAAAAAAAACTGATTCTGACAACAGCCTGATTCTGCCTTAAAAGGAGGAATCAAAAAATGAAGAAACCGGTTAAAAAAACTAATGAAATGAAGAATCCATCTAACCAAAACCAGCAGAACATGAACAGATAAAATTAATTAAAAAATAGGGGAGGAAACTCCCCTTTCAAAAAAAAGGAATGATAAAAAAAATTAAGAGAGGGGTTAAAAATGAGTGAAAATACTTTTGTTTTGAGTTTAAGCGAGAACGCAGACTTAATGCAGGAACTTGAAAAGTTTGCAGTAGAAAAAGAAATTGAATACGGCTTGTTTATCAGCGCTTCAGGAAAAATTAAAGACTGTGAAATAACTTCAATTGAACCAAAAGGCGGAATGTCAAGAATAAGGCTTTCAGGAGAAAACGAAGTTAATGCAGTCAGCGGAAAAATAGAAAAAGACAAAAAAAACAAGGTTGCAATAAATTTAAGGGTTTCAGTTGGAACAACAGATTTTTCAAACAAGTCAGGCCAGTTAATCAACGGCAAAGCAGGAAAAGCACTTCAGATAGGAATAAGAAAAGTGAATACAAGCAAAATCATTAAAGCATGAAAAAACAAGGAATTAAAAAACTTTCAAACATAATTAAATTATGTGCCTTGCATTAGCAGGAAAAGTGGCTGAAGTCAAAGAAAACGGAATGGCAGAAGTAGAGATAAAAGGAAAAAAAATTACTGCAATGAACCCTGAAAAAATAAGAAAAGGCGAGTATGTTTTAGTACAGCAGGGAATAATAATAGAAAAAATCAGCGAAAAAGAAGCCCTTTGTTAAGCAATGAATTGACTGCATTAATGTTTTTTTCAGTGAATTTTTTCAGGTTATGCAATTCTGTTTTGTCTATTTGTTCTACTGCAAAATTCCAATGAACTGAAACAAAAGAATTTTTTTCAGGAGAAAAAACAAGCCCTGAATCAATTTTTTTTGTTTTTTCCTTTAATTTGAATTCATTGAATTCAAATAAAAGTTCAGTTGAATTAACAAGCAAAAAATTTTCCTGTACTTCTTTTATTTTTCCCCATGAAATCAGGCAGTTGTCCAGGTTTTTTAAAACAGGCTCAACTTTTTTTGTGACAAAATTAATATACAAAACATGAAAAGAATGATGGGAAACAGAATTTTCAGGAATTAATTCTGCTTTTTTTTCTGCAATGTTTTTTGGAAGCAGGCCGGGCTTTGCAAATTCCTCTAAAATCATTTTTTTTGTTTCTTCAAGCGAAACTTTTTCAAGCAAATCAGAGCCAAGCCAGTAAGCTTCAATAGTTTTTTCATCTAAAGGAGAAAGATTGTTTGCTTTGGAAATCAGTTTAAGGTAAGGAAATAAGGCTTCAAAAGAAGAAAAAAGAGATTCAATTCTTTGAATTTTTGAAGGAACAGGATTTTCAATGAAGTCCCTGAATTCAGAAAAAGCATTGTTTTGACCACAGTAATTTTTCTGGTTTGTAATAAAAGAATATTTGCAGGCTTTAATCAAAGAGTTAATTTTTTTTTGAGACAAAAGAAAAACCCAAAAATTTTAATGCATTCAGGAAAAAAGAAAAGCCAGCAATTATCAAAACGCCAAAAACAATCATAATCAGTCCAAAGGCTTCAGTTAAAGAAACTGCCTGACCAAAAAAAACAAAGGAAAGCAAAGCTGTAATCGGCTGGCCTAATAAAAGAATTGAAGTTGCAGCTGAAACGCTGATGTGTTTTAAGCCTGAATAATAGGTTAAAACATAAAAGAAGAGAAGAAAGGCTGTAAGCAGAATCCAAGACCATTGATCAATTGAATGAGTTGCAATAAGTGAAAGCTGGCCTGAAAACAAAAGGAACAGCAAAATAAAAAGAGAGCCAAAAAACATTCTTGCGCCTGCAACAACTGTACCGCTTAATTCATTTAATGCGTTTTTTGAGAGAATGTTTTCTCCTGCCCAGAATAAGACTGCAGTTAAAACAAGTAATTCAGGAAAACCAAAAGAAAAAGTTTGATTGAATAACAGGAAATTGCCTGTCAATAAAAGAATTGCGCCTGCAATAAGCTTTTTTGAGAGTTTTTCTTTTAAGAAAAAGAAAGCCAGCAATGAAGCCCAAACAAAAAGGGTTTTATGCAGGAATCCTGCAGTTGAAGCAGTTGTAAGTTTTAATGCATAAAAGTATAGAAGGAATGGAACACTTCCGCCAATCAGGCCGATCAAGGAAAGATTAAGCCATTGTTTTCTGGTCAGGTTTTTTAGGGAATTAAGCTGGCCTGACAAAACAATAAGCGAAATAAGAAAAACTGCTACAATTAAGTTTTTCATTCCAGTGAAAACAAAAGGGTTGAATCCTTTTACTGCAAAAGCATTCAAAAAAATGCTTATACCGCTTATAATTGCCGTAAGCAGGACAAGAATTATTCCTTTTGATTGGTTCATGAATTAAACTAATACAAAAATGGTTTTAAATATTTATTTAATTGAGTTATCTTTAGATGAAAAAGAAAATTCTTGTTTTTGGCAATTTATTGCTGGAAAATGATTCTGTTCCGTTAAAGATTTTGCATGAATTAAGAAAAGAGTTTCCACAAATTGAATTCAAGGAATTTGATCCAAGCGAAAACCTTGAAAAAGAAGGAAAAAAACTTGAAATAATTGACTGCGTACAAGGAATAAAAAAATGCACAAAGATAAAGGGAACAGAAAAAATGGTTTCAGGAAAAATTTTTTCTTTGCATGACTTTGATTTAGGTGCAAACTTAAAATTACTGGAAAAAGCCGGCCTGCTGGAAGAAGTGACTGTTTTTGGGGTGCCAATGCATTATACCGAAAAACAGGCATTAAAGGAATTAAAAGAATTAATTAAAGCAAATTATTTAAAGAGAAAGAAAAAAACGAATATTTTTAATCAAAAAACAAAAATTTCTGTTTAAATCTTTTTTTGTTTACACAGATAATAGGATTAGTGATTAAATGACTGTTTATTCTCATTCCCGCATTGAAAGTTTTTTTCAGTGTCCTTTAAAGTTTAAGTTTAATTATATTGAGAAACCTAAAATTCCTTTAAAGGAAGGCATTGAAGCTTTTATGGGTTCAAGAGTGCATGAAACAATAGAGTATTTATATAAATTGGTTCAGAACACAAAAGTTCCTTCTGAAAAAGAATTAATTGAATATTATGATAAGTTATGGAAAGAAAACTGGAATGAAAATGTTGTAGTAACAAGAGCTGGTTTAGAACCAAAAAATTATTTTGATTTGGGAATTAAATGCATTAAAAATTACTATGAAAAAAACCATCCATTTAATCAGGGTTTAACGATTGGAATAGAAAAAAGAATTTTAATTAATTTGAATGACAAGTATAAACTTCAGGGGTTTATTGACAGGCTAGTGGAAAAAGAATCAGGCCATTATGAAATTCACGATTATAAGACTTATTCTAATTTGCCTGAGCAAAGCAAATTAGACCAAGACAACCAGTTAGCTTTGTATGCTATTGGTTTGGAACAGGAATTTAATGACATTAAGTCAATTGATTTGGTTTGGCATTTGGTTGTTTTTGGAAAAGAATTAAGGAGTTCAAGAACAAAAGAAGAATTAAATGAATTAAAAGAAAAAACAATTGAAAGAATAAAAGAAATTGAATCTGCAAAAGATTTTCCTGCAAAACCTTCTGCTTTATGCAATTGGTGTGCTTTTCAATGCATTTGCCCAGAATTCAAACATGAAATTGAAACAGAAAAACTTTCTTCAAACAAGTATTTGGAAGAGGAAGGCGTGGTTTTGGCAAACAAATTCATTGAATTAAAAAACAAAGAAACAGAAATAAAAAAAGAATTAAACGAACTAAGAGAAGCAGTCATAATTTATGCTAAAGCAAAAGGTTATTCCATAATTCAGGGAAGTGACGGAAAACTAATTATTAGAGAATCTAAGACAGTAAGGCTGCCAAAAAAGAATTCAAAAGAATACAAAAAAATTGAAGAATTATTGCATAAAATTAATGCTTGGAATGAAACAAGTTGTTTAGACCAAACAAAAGTCAAAGCTTTTTTAGCAAAAAAACCAAATAAACAAATTGAGGCATTACTTGAAAAAAAATTTATTTCGGTTGTCAAAGTAGGCAAAAAATAACTTTGACTTAAAAGAATTAAAGAACCATAAAAACTCGATATCTGCTTTATTTTAATAGAAAGAGAAGAACTCAAAAAAATGCTGTAACAACTTTTATTTGATTTCAGGGGCAGTGAGGCCTAAAAACTATTTTAAATGAAAAAAACTGTGTTTAATATGCTGTGGCACAGCAGGAAGGTAATTAAATGAGTTATATATTAATTGGAGACACTGCACATAAAAATCCGCCTCAAAATGGTTGCAACGCATCTGCTTCAAATGGGAGAGTAAGCGCTGAAATTCCTACAGGATTTGAAAAATGCGACCGTTGTTTTAGGCTTCCAAGATAAAGACAGGATAAATTGGTTTACTAGCTTTAAAGCCAAGATTTATTTAGATGTTTCTATATATTTTGTACGAGTTTTCAAGAGGTTAGGCAATAAGTTTGCATCCTCTCAAAAGGCAGGAAATTTTATGCAAAAAAAACAAATAATTAATGAATTGTCCGATTTGCAAAAAGTTATAGTTCTTTTATTAGAAGCAGACAGTTCCAAACCCATTCCTGGAAATACCTGGTATCAAAAAGAACTTTTTTTGATAGGGAAAAATTTGGAAAACGTTTCGGAAGAAGCCACTTTTGAACCAGATTTTTTTGGTCCTTTTAGTGAAAATGCAGAAGAACAGCTTTCTGATTTAGAGCAAGAAGATTTTGTTGACAGGGAAGGAAATAAAATAAAAATTTCCAAAGATGGAAAAGAACTGGCAAAAGAGATAAAGAAAGAGTTTGACAAAAAAATTCTTGAGTTGATTGAAGAATTTAAAAAATTGCTGAATGACCTTAACGAAGAAGAACTTTTAACTTTTATTTATTTTAATTTTCCCCAAACTACTTCTGAATCTCAAGTTAGAGAAAAAATAATAAAAAACAGAATTAAAAACGCAATTTCTCTTTACAAAAAAAGTAAAATAAGCCTTTCAAAAGCTTCTGAAATAGCTGGAATGCCAATTGAAAAGTTAAAAAAAATGGTGGACAAATGAAGCTTTTGGACACATCTTGTTTAATTTGCATATTCTCCGAAATAGATTTCCCAAGCGTGTTGCACAAATGGATTGGAGAAGGCTATAAGATTTGCATTCCTTTTGAAGTTTTTTCTGAACTGCAAGATAACTATAAAACAAAAAGTAAAGTTGAAAATGAAATTAAATCAGACAAAATAAAAGTTTTAAATAAAATAGAGGAACAAAAGATAGAAATTTTGAAGAACCGATTTCCCATTTTAGGCAAAGGAGAACTTTCTGTCATTGTCATTGCTAAAGAACTTGAGGATTCAAAAAAGAAGTATTATGCAGTGTTGGATGACAAAAAAGCAAGGGAAACAGCCAAAAAACTGCAAATAAATTTTACTGGTTCATATGGCTTAATAAAAGCTTTACTCGACAAAAAATTAATAAACCAAGAATTATTTGAACAGTTGGTAAAAAAAATGAAAGAATCAAACTTTAGGATGATTTTTAAGGGTAACGAAAATGAGCATAGAAACTAAAGTAAAAATAATTAATAGTGACCCATTCTCTTTGTACAAAACCCAAAAAATTCGTTTTTCGTCAAGCCTTTCTTTTACTACCCCTTCAAAGGCAATAGATTTAGACAAATTAGGGTTGGAACAAAAACTTAACAAGGATGCAAAAAGATTTAATGAAATTTTTAAGAGATTTAATGCAGAACAAATTAAGCGGATTGATGAAGAAAACGAATTGTTTGACAGACTGCAAAATTGGTTTAACAGACAGAAAAAAAAGGCAGAACCTGAAACACCTACCGTGACTATTGTTGAATTTGATGAAGACAGGTTTCCCTCAAAGGAAGAAATAGAATTTTTGATAGGTGCAATTTACCCGAATTCTGACATAGTTACAATACCTATTGTTCCGGGAATAAACAAAAAGAAAAAATCAGAACTTGACTTTGATGGCTACAAAAAATATGTAAAAGAAGCAATAGAAGACATTGAAGGCTTAAACAATAAGCCGATTATGGGAACTATTCCAAAGTTGCCGGGAACTTTGATTAAAGATTTGATTAATTTTTATGTTGGTTTCGGCATAAATTCGTTTCTTGTTGATTTTGATGGAAGCAATCCTGTAAGCTATGACATGAGAACCCACAGGATTCTTAGAGCACTAAAGGAAAACAAGCTTTTAGAAACTTCTTATCTTTTTGGTCATAATGTAGGCTTGGGAAGGCCAAATAAAGATGTACTGGCCGTCCCTGCAAGAGATATTTTGGGTTTTGGGTTAGGTTTAAACTCTTTGGGGAATAAACACAAAAAATTTGTTCCAAATAGAACTTTTTTTGAATTCATCAAAATGAACCCTGAAAAAAAATTTAGGTTGTTTGATAAAGGCAGTTATAGTTATTGGAATTATGAAGCAGTGTCTAAATCTCCAGAAGCTTACCCAAAAGACAGTTCTATTTCTTGGGATGAATTAAAAAAAAGTAAAATGCCAAACAAGCTTCAAAAAACTTTTAATGAAGAACAAATTGCGTTAGAAACCAACAAAATATATTCAGTGATAAATGAAGATTCCGAAAAATCTCTTTCATATCTTAAAAGCAAAAAATTTGTAGAAAAAGACGATTTCAAAAAAATTGAGAATTCCACAAAAAGAATTAATTAAAGCCAGTTTATTTTAAGAAAGTGAGCAGCACAACTCATGCAAGGGTCATAAGCTCTAATTAATTTTTCTATTTCAAACTGGATTGATTCTTTTGTTTCATCCAAGTTTTTCTGAACTATTACCGCAACATCTTTTTCAATGTTAATCTGGTTCTGGCCTGTTGGAACAACAACTTTTCCTTTTTTTATTATTCCTTTTTCATCTAATTCAACTTTATAAAATAATGTTCCTCTAGGAGCTTCAATTACTCCAATACCAGTGCTTTTTTTCGGGGTAATTACAGGCTTGGGTTCTGGTTTTGGCTCAAATGATTCAAGAATTGAAATAGAAGAATCAATGCAATGCAGTACTTCAATTGCCTGCGCAAGATTATTGTCGTAAATGTTATTTGAAGGAAATTTTTTCAAATACTTTGAAACATCTTTTTTTGTTTCCTTGTTTAAGCTTTGCTTGTTTAAATTCATTCTTGATAAAGCGCCAACCATAAATTCTTTTCCTTCAAACTTGTATCCTGAAGCCTGAGAATAAGGCAAAACTACATGCTCTAAATGGTCTTCCATTTTTCCTTCAGGAACACATACTCCAGTGCTTGAACAAAGATTGCCTTGCCTGAAATCATAGTCTTTGTTTGTTATTGCAACAAAATTTGTTTTCCTTGAAAAATCAAAATCACATTTAAAGTAAATGTCAATCAGCTTCAAGACTTTTTCTCTTTGGGCTTTAAGCTCTTTAACCATTTCAGGAAAAAGTTTTGGGTCAGGCAGTTTATTAAAACCGCCAACTGAAGGAAAAGGCGCATGCACTGAACGTCCTGCAATAAGTTTTGTTAAATTGTTTCCTGCTCCTTTAACAGAAAAACAATCATGCAGTAATTCATGCTCAAAAGAGTTTTTTTCGTCAAAGTCAAGAATTGAATCTTTTCCTATTACGTCAGGCAAACTAAACATGTATAAATGAAGTGAATGGTCTCGGATCATTAAGCCATTCATTGCAAGAGTTTTAAGGAGTTTAGTCTGCTCTGATTCTTTTACTTCTAAAGCGTTTTCTATTGATTCAATACAGCATAATAAATGCGCAATGCTACAGGTGCCGCAGATTCTTGACATTAATTGCGGGGCAGCAAGAAAATTTTTTCCTCTAATTGCCTGAGTATAAAACCTCTTGTTTTCAAGGATTTTAAAGCGAACATCTTTTACTACGCCTTTCCTTACTTTAACATCCAAGCCTGCATGGCCTTCAGTCTTGCTGATATTTTCTATTGTTATATCACAATTATGCATTTTTTACACCAAACTCTATCATTAAATCATTGAATAATTTTAAGAAAACTTTTTCATCCATTGGACAGCCTGGAACACTTGCATCAACTTTAACTATTTTGCTTAAAGGAACAACTTTTTTTGCTAACTTGAATCTTTCAACCAAAAAAGATATTTCTTTTGTTTTTTCTGCATCAAATTCGTTTCTTTGGGCTGAAGGCATTCCTGTTACAGCACAAGAGCCTATAGCAACAAGCTTTTTTGAGTTTTTTCTTAATTCTTTGAGTTTTTTTTCGTCTTTTTTGCTTGCAATAGCGCCTTCAACAAAAGCTACATCCAAATCTGTTTCATCATTTTTTGCTTTTAAAATCCTTGAAGCCTTGAAGTCAACTAACTTAAGCCATTCTTCATAATGGTCATTCATTAATTCCATGAAAAGTATGGTGCTGTCTTCACAGCACGAAAAAGAAAACCAGCCAACCTTTAATTTCTTGTTCATCACAAAAAAATAAGAGCGATTATAAAAAAAGCTTTTGCTTTTTTTCAATTACCTTCATTTCTTGTTTATTTCCACTACTTTAATCCAAAACTCTAATGTTTTTCCTGCCATTGGATGAACAAATTTAATTGTTGCTGTTCCATCATTGATTGCTATAATGGTTCCAGCCTGACCATTTGAAGCATACAAAATTGAGCCAACCTCTAAACTTTCTCCACCGTCAATCTGGCTTAAAGGAACCTGCATTTCCTGTCCTGAATCTAAAGTGCCGTAAGCGTCTTCTGGAAGAAGAATAACAGTTTTTTCTTGGTTTAATTTCATTCCTAAAACCGCTGAATCAAATCCTTTAATCATTTGCCCTGCTCCAACAGTAAATTCTAATGGCCCTCTTCCTGTGCTTTGGTCAAACACTTCGCCTGAATCAGGAAATTTTCCAATGTATTCAACTTTGATTGTGTCTCCTACTTCAACTGTTTGCATTAAATCGCCTCCTGAAGTGTTTTCTTTTATTTCTTCTGTTAAATTATTTTTTTGCTGTGAATTAACTTCATTGGCTTTTCCTGTGTTTTCAGTGCAGCCAAACAAAATTAATCCAAAAATTAATAATATCAAAACTTTTTTCATTTTCTCATCTCCAAAAAAATAAATGCCGAAATATTAATACCCTATTGAAAATAGGGCGACAGATGTCGGTACTCGCGGCCGAAACCGCGAACGCACAGCTGAAAGCTGTGCAATTTTTGATAAAACTTTTCAGTACGGGCTTGCCCCGTACATTTGGTTAAACCCTTTCTTAAAGGGTTTACGCAGAGGACGAGATTTGAACTCGCGCATCCTTTCGGATACCGGCTCTCAAGGCCGGCGCGTTAGACCACTCCGCCACCTCTGCAACAGCCTTTTTTCAAAAAAAAGGCTGGCGAAAAAAGGTTTTCGCTACGCGAAAACAACCATAATAACTCTAAAAAATAGCTGTAAAAATATTTATAAGCAGTTAGTGAAGGCAATTAGCCTGCAAGCTAACAAAACACAAAGAATGATTTATTATTTGTTTTATCCTTTTAGTATTGCTGGAAAAGCTTTTACAGCAAGGAGGAAAAAAAATGGAAAATAAAAATTATTTAATTTTGTCTTTTGGGATTATTTTTGCTGTGTTAATTATTGCAATTGCATTTAATTTAAACAGTTTTAATCCTGAAAAAACAGGAGAAAAAAACAATACAGTTTTGGTGCCTGATTATTTAGTAAAAGAAAATTCAGTTCAGTACTCAGGCAGTTTGGATTCGGCAATATCAAGCGACACAATAAGTTTTGCTTCAGATGATTCACAAAACGACAAAAGGCTTTTGACTGTTTCAGGGACAGCAACATTAAAGGAAAGTCCAAACAAAGCATTAATTGTGTTAAGCGTGCAGACAGTAAACAAGAATGCAGCACAAAGCCAGCAGGAAAACGCAAACCTTTCAGCTAATGTAAAAAATGCATTAAAAGAACTTGGATTAAGTGATGACAGCATTAAAACAGTTTCATATAATTTAAACGAAAAACAGGAATGGAATGCTTTAACAAAAAAATATGAAATAATAGGTTATCAAACAACAAACAGTATTCAGGTTACAGTGACTGATTTAAGCACTACAGGAAAAGTAATTGATAAGGCAGTAGAAGCAGGAGCAAATAATGTTTCAAGTGTTAGTTTTGCTTTATCTGAAGAAAAACAAGCAGTTTTAATGAGTGAAGCATTAAAGCAGGCTTCAGTTAATGCAAAAACTAAAGCAGAAAGCATTGCTTTAGGATTAAATGTTTCTTTAGGGAATGTTTTTAGTGCAAGCGAAAACAGTTATTATTCTGTTCCATACTTAAGAAATTATTCGATGGATTCAGCTGGAATGGGAATGGAAGTGCAAGCTGATACGCTTATTACCCCTGGAGACATTGAATTCAGCGCAACAGTTACAGTGCAGTTTGAAATAATTTAAACTGCATTTTCTTTTTCTTTTTTTTAAAATAAATTTTTAAAATAAAATTAGAATGGTTAAAGAAAGCAAGCCAGGGATCTGCAATGCAGTATAACTTGCTTCCTTAACTCCCAATACCAGAATAACAATTCAAACAAACTATTTAAAAAAATTATTCTATTTAACTACATAATTTTTTATTTTGCTGCAACTGTTTTTGTTACAATTAAGAGAATTACTCCTATTACAAAGATTGCTGCAAGAACTGTTGTTGTGCTTGAATCTTCTTTTCCGCATTGGTCTTCAATGTCAATGCAAGAACTCCATATTCCATTAATGCAGGTTTTGGTTCCAGGGCAATTACTTATAGTGCAGTCTCTTTGTTCTCCTTCACTACAAGTAATAGAAGAATAACTTATTGTTTTTGTCTGATAACCTGTTTTTTTTGCTGTTATGTCTTGTATTCCTTCTGTTTCAATAAAACTGGTTAATCCTTGAGTGTTGGTTGTTTTTGTTTCTCCTGCATAAGTTACCTGAACATTAGCTAAAGGATTTCCTTGGGAATCAGTTACTTTAACAGTTAAAATTGTCTCAATTTTTGTTTCTGCAGTTGTTGTTGTAATAACTAATTCTTTTAATTCACAGTCTAAAGGACAGCTTGCATAATCTTCAAAAGGGCTTTCGCATTTATTGTTTCCGCATTCAATTGACTCAATAGTAAGGTTAACTGTTTTTGTAGCATAGCCTGTTGTGGTTAAAGTAACTGAAGTAAATTCTTTTTGTGCGTTAAGGATTAACTGGCCTTGAATGTTAGTGTAATATGTTTTTCCTGCATAAACTGTTTTAGTGTTAATTAAAGGTGTTCCTTCATCAGTTAAAGTTGTTAAAGTAAATGACTGGCCATGCTGTATTATTTGAGGTTTTACTTCAACTATGATTTCTTTTAATGGCACAGGACAAGAATCATTTGGAATATCATTGCATTCTCCCCACTGGGAACCAGAACAAGTTTGTGTTCCAGTACATCCTTGGATTGTAGTGCAGTTTTGTGTTGCGCTTGTAGTGCATGAACCACAAGATTGTGATTCAGATGGCTTGAATTCTGTTGTGCCACAAGAACTCAAATCACTGCAAGTTCTTGTTTGGCTTCCATTACTACAGATTCCCCAACTGCTGCAGCTCCAGTTTTCTTCGCATGATTCAATGCATTCAGTTGTCTGATAATTGTTTTCACAGCAATAGTCTGAAGAAAAAATTTCTGCACCACAATAGCATTCTTCTGTAATTAATCCTTGAGAACAGGTTCCAATAGGACAGTTGTCGTCAGGGA
Source organism: Microcaldota archaeon (assembly GCA_018829335.1). Lineage (GTDB taxonomy): Archaea > Iainarchaeota > Iainarchaeia > Iainarchaeales > 1-14-0-10-31-34 > 1-14-0-10-31-34. Next base: position 36,572 of record JAHJUD010000048.1, read on the forward strand.
AAATATCAATGCATTCAGTCCAGCTTTCATTAAAGCATCCTTGCTTTCCTGAACATCCTTTTGTTGTAGTGCAGTCTTGCACTTCTATTTCTTCGCATTCAATGACATAACAATTTTTTGTTTGAACTGGTTTATTGCTTTCTGTTCCGCAGTTGTTGTTGTCCCAGCAGGTTCTGGCCTGCTGATTGTTAATACAAGAACTCCAAACAGAACATTCCCATTGTTCATAACATGAACTTAAACTAGTAACCTGGCTAAAAAAAAAAGAAAAAACAATCAATAAAACTAGAATAAACAAAAATCTTTTCATTAAGAGAATTAGCGTTTTAGTGTTTAAATATATTTGCTTAAATCAAACCAAAAACAATTTAAAGGAAAATAGTGTAATAATAAGTGAATGAAAATAAAATTATTGTTTTTAGTTGTTTTAATAGTTTTTTTTATGGGCTGCCCTGACATTTTTCCCAATGGCGGAGGAAACGGGGGAGGAACAAATGATGTGGCTTTAGGCGCGCCATCAAACCTTAACGCAACACCAAAAACTAATGCAATTGACTTAAGCTGGGACCAAATAACAAACGAAAACTTAAAAGGATTCAATATTTACAGGACATTAAACCAAGGAAAAGATTATGGAAAAATAAATTCTTATCCTATAACTGACAGCAGTTTCAGGGATGACGGATTAACAGGCGGGATAACATATTATTATGTGGTTACTTCAATTACAAAAACAGATAAAGAAAGCAATTATTCAGAAGAGGCAAACGCTGTTCCAATAATACTTGAAGACAAAAACCAGCAAAGCCCTTACATGGAATTATGCGGAAAAGAACCAACACAATTAAAAATAGACCAATGCCTGAATGAATATGCATTAGGATTCAACGATATTTCTGCCTGCAGGGAAATGAAAGAATTAAATGTAGACAAATGCATTAAAGAAATCGCAGTAAAATTAAACGATTATGATTCATGCAAAGAAATAAAACTAAAAAATGTAACAATAAGAGATGAATGCTTTTATGAAATATCAATTGCATTAAAGGATGCAACAGGCTGCAATCAAATAATAACAACAACAAAAGCAAATGAATGCAATGCAATTGTTGCAGCAGCAGAAAACAGCCTTGAAGCATGCAGAAAAATTTCAGTGATAAAAGACAAGGACATCTGCTTTAAGGCGCTTGCTTTAACAGGCAAAAACTATGTTATATGCAATTATATTTCAACTGCAAAAACAGATAAAGGATTTGAAAGAGACGACTGCCTGAATACAATTCTTTCAACCGTTAAAGAAGAAACTTTATGCGAATACTTTATAGACCAAAAAGAAAAAAACAATTGTTACTGGGAAGTCGGAGCATTCCTAAAAAACCATTTAATATGCAAAAAATCATCTGACCAAAACATAACAGACCACTGCATTAAAGATGTTGCAATAGCAGAAGAAGATTCAGATTACTGCCTTCAGATTGAAGACACAAACATTTTCCAGGAATGCGTTATAGCAGTTTCAGAAGCAAACCCAAACAAAGACGTATGCGCGTTAATAACAGAATTATCAGTAAAAGATACCTGCTATTATAATACTGCTAAAGCAACAGAAAAAGACGTTTACTGCACTTACATAATAGAAAACGAAATAAAAGACACATGCTATTCTGAACTTGCAATAGAATTAAATAATGCCGCATTATGCGGCAAAATAAGGTATTTAAGCCCAAACCTAAGAAATTACTGTTATTCAACTGTTGCAGTAAATTCACTTAATTCTATTTTATGCGAAAAAGTTACAGGAAGCGACACTTATGTTTCCTGTTATAAAGCAATTGCAATTGAATTAACAGACTACACTATATGTGATTCTGCATCAAAAAGATTTACTACTTTAGTTTACTTAACACAAGACTATTGTTTTTATGGTTATGCAGAAGAAACAAAAGAAGCAAACGCCTGCGAACAAATCAACAATCCGGTTTACAGAAACGACTGCGATGTAAACGCTTTAGCACCTTAAACTTTTAAAAAAAGTTTTTAATCAAAACAACCTTTAAACCTTTTAGGAAAAGCTTTACCAAAA
>JAHJUD010000049.1 GCA_018829335.1 Microcaldota archaeon
AACAGAACCTTTTTTAAGCAAAGCTTCAAGCGTTTTTAATCTAATACTATCAGAAGAATTCATCTGGACAGCCAAAACAACATCACTGTAACAATAATACAATAAAAAACTATTTAAGTGTACCTTATGGCACATTAAAAGCAGTATAATATATAAATAGTGTTTTAGCGTATGTTTTAATGCAAATAAGCAAATAACTAAAATTGGAGGGATTCAATTCTAGAGAGGAAAAATATAAACAAAATACAAAAGAGGCGGGGATAGGCTCACCAGGCCAATCTGGTTTTTTTGGATTCCCGCCTCTCTAAAAACCTAATTCTTTTGAAATTATTGTTGATTGAGATTTCTAGATATTATAATAAATTATTCGGCTTAATTTGTTTTTATGGAAAAAAAATGGGAACAAGTTGAATCAGAAAAAGGTTTTGGATGGAATAAAATGCAGTGGAGTCCCGGAGGACCTCATTTGGGTTTTCCTTTGATTTTATTAGTTATTGGAATTTACTGGCTTGGAAGCGATATGGGAATATGGCCTGTTCCGTTTTCAATCTGGCCTGTTTTATTAATTGCTTTAGCTTCTTATTGGCTGATTAAAGGAATAATTTACAAGTAAATTAGCGTGTCAATGGTTTTCTACGGTGTCTTCTTATCATGTGTCTAATTCCTGTTTTTGGTTCTTTTCTAATATCTGCCAAAGGAAACCCCGATCTAGATATTCTGTCCTTTCTTACTTCTCTTGTTGGTTGGCCTTTGTAAAGTTTAGGAACTAATCTAACAAGTTCAGGAATATGAGATCTTCTTTTAGCTTCTCTTATTCCTTTTTTTGTTACCTCAAAACGTGCTTGACGTCTTAAACCTGAAGCTTGCATAAGTTCTCCTGCACTTCCAGGTTTAGGCACTTTAAATACTGCGCCTTGAGGCAACTCAAATTCAAACTCTGATTTAAGGATTCCTTTTTTTGTTAAGGTATGTAAGAATTGCTTATCATGTTTAGTTAATCTGTCAAAATCAAACCAACGGATTCCTTTTCTAATAAGCCACTCCAAAACAAATTTTTTTGGAGTTGAACCATATTCTCTCTTAAAATCTCCAAAACCCCCAAAAGTTCCCCAATGACTTATTCTACAACTCCATTTGCTAGAATCATGATGAACTGCGGCAATCAATTTATTACCTCTTAGAATTCCGCTGATCTTATAAGGGTGCAAAGTAGGCGGGGTGGCTAACTCTCTAAGAAAACGATTGTTTTCCATTAAAGCTCTTTGAGTTTTTTTAGGCAAATCTTCAAAATTTTCAAAGAATCTGAACTCTGATTCATTTGTTGGCATTAATTAATTAGTGGTTTTTCTTTTTTTAATAGTTTTCGGTTTAGTTTTAGCTTTTGGTTTAGAAACAGTTTTTGCTTTAGCTTCAGCTTCTTGTTTTTTCTTTTCCATGCTTTTCTTCCATTCATCTTTGGATGGACAATCTGGATCAATGCACATATTGAAACGGAATCTTTTTCCTTGCACTGAAACCATCGGAAGATTGCATATTTTGCATAAATCATCTGAAGGAAAAACTCTTCCTTTTTGAGGCAAAGGATAAGTGTTAGTGCATTCAGGGTATTTAGTACAGCCTAAAAAATATTTTTTGTTTCTGCTTAAAATAATTCTTAATTCGCCTTCCTTGCATGCAGGACATTTTCCTATAATCCTGTCTTCGCTTAATCCTGCTTTTATTTCATTTCCTATTGAAAGCTTATGCAAAAAAAGGTCTTTTACGATTACTGAAAGCAGTTCTCTTGAATGTTCTACAACATCTTCTTTTGATTTCTTTTTGGCTGAAATCAAATTCATTTGTTCTTCTAATTCTGAAGTCATTTCAGGCTTAATCACTCTTTCAGAATATTTTTCCAGTACATCAGTTACAGCAAAAGCAACATTAGTGGGTTCAATTGCTTTTGCTCCAACAACATATTTTCTTGCATAAAGTTTCTGTATTATGTTATGTCTTGTTGATTTGGTTCCTAAATTAAAGTCTTCCATTAACTTCAGTAAGGCTCCTTGGGAATACCTTGGGGGAGGCTGAGTTTCTTTTTCCAGCAAATCTAATTTTTTTACGTCTGCTTTGTCTCCTTTATTAAGTGAAGGAAGCAATACTTCTTTTATTGAAGAATAAGGATAGAATTCTTTCCAGCCTAATTTGAGGATTCTCTGGCCGTTTGAAACAAACAATTCTTTTTCTAAGTCAAATTCAACTGAAAGATTTTCTGTTTCTGCCGGGTCGCTTAAAGTTGCATAAAATCTCCTTACAATCAATTCATAGATTTTAAAACTTCTTTCACCTAATTTTCCTTTTTCTGCTGAAGTAACAGGATGAATTGGAGGATGGTCTTTTGATTCTTTTCCTTCTGATGCAGTCAATTCTTTTTTTTCTAAAAGTTTTCTTGCAAGAGAAGTAAACTCTTTTGTTTTTCCTGTTTCTTCAACTAAATTCCTTAAATTTAAAGTTGGAGGATATTTTGTATTGTCTGTTCTAGGATAAGAAATAAATCCCTGCTGATATAATGTTTCAGCAGTATTCATTGCCTGCCCTGCACTAAAACCAATTGAAGTTGCTGCACGCAGAAAAGAAGTAGTGTTAAATGGAATAGGCTTTGAAATTATTCTGTGCTTTTTTTCTGCTCTTAAAACAACTGCTTTTTTCGGGTTTTTCTTTAAGACGTTTTCTGCGTCTTTTTTTTCTTTAAATCTGCCTTTTTTATGCATTGCCTCAAACTGTATTTTGTCTTTTTCAAGCAAGGCTTTTAGTTCCCAGTATTTTTCTATTTTAAATGCTTTTCTTTCTTTTTCTCTTTTAACAATCAAGTAAAGGACAGGGCTTTGCACTCTGCCTACGCTTAAAAATTTGTGTCCTAATCTGTTTGAAACAATTGAAATAAATCTTGTTAAAACTGCCCCCCAGATTAAATCTATTTCTCTTCTTGCATTAGCTGATTCAGCAAAAGGATAGTCAACTTCAATTAAATTAGAAAAAGATTCTTCAATGTCTTTTTTTGTTATTGCAGAAAATAAAGCTCTTTTTATTTCAATTTTAGGGTTTCCTTTTTTCAGGTAATTTAATGCTTCAACTCCAATGCTTTCCCCTTCTCTGTCAGCATCAGTTGCAATAATAACAGAAGAAAACTCTTTTGCTTTTTTTTCAAGCAATGAAGTGATTGCTTTCTCTGAAGAAATATATTCAACTTCAATGTTCACTAATTTCCTTAAGTCTGTTCCAACCCAGTAATTGTATTTTTTTGGAAAATCAACGTCTTCAATATGGCCTCTTAAAGGAATAACAAAAGCTTTTTCGCCTGAAAAATCAAATTCAAATAACTGTGCATTTGACTCTGAAAGAGATTTTACTTTTCCTTTTCCAAGAATTTCAGCAATTCTTTTTCCTGCAATGGATTTCTCTGAAACAACCAACTTCAATTAAACACCAGCAAATCTTTCTGAACAAAAAACTTTTGAAAAAAGTTTCATCAAAAATCACCAAAAAGCGGCATATAATTTATATGCCACAAAAAAGAATTTAAATGGAAATCAGAGTTTTTTCTGAAGAGACTGGGCAGGCAAAGCGCTTGTTTTCTTTAATTCGCTTAAAACCAGCTGCGTTTTAATGTCAGAGATTCCGTCAACTGAACCCAAATCATTAATAAATCTTTCAGCTGAATCCAAGTCAGGAACAATAATTTTTGCCATTAAATTGTATTCTCCTAAAACCTGATAAAGCTCTAAAATATAATCAAAAGAATTAAGTTTTTTTACTAAATCTTTGTGCTTGCTCATATCAGTTCTCATCTGAACAAAAACAGGGTTTTCATATCCTAAAACCTTATAATTTAAGTTGGCACTAACAGAAGAAATAACCCCTTTTTTTATTAAAGATTCAATTCTTTTCTTTATTGCAACATCAGTTAACTTTGCTTCTTTTGCAATTGAACTAAAAGAAGCTCTTCCATCCTCTAAAAGTTTTTGCAGAATTTTATGGTCAATTTTATCAAGAGAAACAACAGGCATAATTAATAAAACAAAACAAAAGTATATAAAAAGTTTGGTTACCGAACAGTTTTTTGGGTTTTTTTGAGTTTGTTTAAAACATTTCGCCATAATAGTTTTTTATGGATTCAGTAATCAAACCTTTAGCCCAAAAAATTGCATTTGAATGCGAGGAAGCAGGAGCAACAAAATGGGATATAGCAAAAATAATAAAGGAATTAAATGAAATTGAAACTCAAAGTGAAAGAAAGCTTAAAGAAAAAGCAATTGAAATGCTGAAAGAATTAAACCCTAAAGCCGCAGAAAATTACTCTTCTTTTGACAAAATGATTGTGTTTACTTCCAGACAAAAAATTGAAGGATTTGACAGAGGAAACATCACTAAATCTCTTTTAAAGGAAACAAAAATCAAAAGGCCTTTAGCAGAAAAAATTTCAACTGAAGTTGAAGAAAAAATAAAAGACCTGAAAATAAGCAATATTACCACTTCACTTATAAGAGAAATGGTGTGCGTTAAACTCCTTGAATTAGGAATGGAAGACATCCATAACCAGTATACAAGGCTTGGATTGCCAGTGTTTGAAACCAAAGACAAAAAAGAAGCAGGAAAACAGGTTTTAACTGAATTCAATTTAATCTCAAAAATTCCTGTGAAGGCAAAAGAACTTCATTTTAATTCATCAATTCATATTCCGTTTATAGAGGATTTTTCAGCTAAAGGCTATTCTTGGAATATTGAATTAAAAGAAAAACAAGAATCTTATGAAAACATTGTTGTCGAACTGTTAAAAGAAGTAAAAGAAAAACAAGAATTTTTTTCTTCTTCTGTGTGCCTGAATTACCTTAATTTTTCTCTTGCATCAGCCATTGAAAAAAAAAGCAAAAAAAAGATTTCTGAAATAATTGAATTCTTTTTTAATGCATCTTTTTTGGTGAAAAAAAGGTTTTGTGTTACTCTTGCATTATTTACGCCGGATGAATCAAACTATAAAGCAAACAAAAAAAACCTCTGGGTTTTTGCAAACACATTCACAAAAAAATTCAATGAAAACAAAAAAGAACTTAATTTTGACTTAATTTTGTGTTTGGATAATAAATTTCAGTTAAAGCTTTTGGAAAAAAAAGTTTTTGAAAGTGAAATCCATTTTTTGAGCATGAAAAATAATTCACTTAAAGCCCAGCAGAAAGGCCTTTACATTAAAGGAAAAGGGATTGTTTCATTCACAGAAATTAATGCAGAAAAATTTTTCATTGAATCAAAAGGCGACACAAAAAAATTAATGGAGTCAATCCAGCAGACAATAAATGCAGTCAATGAACTTAATTCAGTGAAAGAAAAAGAAACAAGGCTTCCTGAAGAATTCCAGAAACTAAAAAAATGCATTTCATTGCATGGAGTTGATTCAGGTTCATTGATTTTTTCTGAAGGAAACGAACTTGAAGCAAAAAACATTGCTAGAAGAACAAGAGAAAAAATAAGGAAAGAAGCAGAAAACGGGGTTGTTTTGAGAAGCTTTGGTTCAGAAGAAGCAAAAAAAAAGTTTAGTGAATCCAACCAGAATTTTAAAGCAGAAAGAAAAGAAAAAAAACTGAAAACTACAAGCTATGCTTTAGCTTCAACAAAAAAAGAATTAGAGGAATTAATAGAAAAAAATTACGAGTATGTTTTATTTAAGCCTATTTGATTTCCCAGTCAACCAAAGCCAAACCAAATTTTTTCATGTAAAGCCTTGTCTTGACTATTTCAATAAAAGGCACAACAAAAAACAAAACCAAAAGCAAGGAAACATAATTTCCTATTAAAAAAACAAAATCAAAGGCAAATTCAATTAAAGGAATTATTAACAGGAAAACAGTTGACATGAAAATTACTTTTAATACAGTCAAAGGGTTTTTAGTCAAAAACTCAAAACTACTTTCAATGCTATGCGATATTTTACTTTCATCAACTACAATACTCTGGGGAACAAAAAGCAAAGGAAGGGAAAAAACAAACAAAATTAAATTAACTGCAAGCAAAGGAATGCTGAAAAAAATCATTAAAGAATACAAAAGAAAAAAAACAAGAAAATATAAAATAAAAAACAATGCAAGAGAAAAGCCGAATTTATGGAGTTTTTCGCTTAAATAATAATTTAATCTTACTCTGTTCAATTTGTTTCTTACATTAAATATCAGGAAAGATACAAACAAAGAATAAAAGACAAGAAAGACAATAATTGAGATTACTTCAAAGACTAGAACAAGCAAGTCAACTGAAAAAATATTGTATTCAAGGAAAATTGTTCCTGAACCAACAAAAATGTTTTCAAATAAAGCAATAAAAGAGAAAACCAAAAGAACTCCAAACAATAAGTTTAGTTTAAAGTTCTCAAAGTAATCTTTTAATGCAAGCTGTAAAACCACTAAAACCCTATAAAGACCTGAAAAAAAGAGTTTAAATTCTTATTGCGGAAAAAAGCAACAAATAAATACGGGAAAGAACAAATAACTTAACATGGAAAAGAAAATTATTTTGTTAATTATTGTTATTGTGTTTTTGTTTAATGCAGTAAATGTTTCAGCCAAAGAAAAAACAAAAATAACCTGGCAGAATCCGCCTGCAACCCCTTCACCTTATGTGTTAGGAAACCCAATAGGAAACACGCTAGATATTACAATTGAGGTGGCTTGCATTACTTCGCCATGCAGTAATGTAAACGCAAAACTTCAATACTGTAAAGGCGTAGGGTGCACTAATTATGTTGGAATAGGTTCTGCAGGGGATTTAGGGCTTGTAACTGGACTTGAAACACAACCACTTGGGGATATTACTCCAATAACTCCAAAAACTGCTTTATGGACAATTAAATGGCCTACTTCAATGCCAGGAGACAAATACGACTTAAATATAGTTATAACATATGGTGGGTTTCCAATAATAACAGAAACTTTTGGAGGAAGAGATTTAATAAGAGACATCACAGAAATAAACAGTGTTGCAGGAGACACTAGTAAACCTTATATTGACACTTTTAATGACAATGAAACAAATATGGAACTGGAAATTTTAGGAAATGTAACTGAATGCAGGTTTTCTAATGTTTCATCATTTAATCCTTCAATTGGAAACGGAACAGCCTGTGATGACCCCGATGAAGGAACAATAACCTGTCAGCTTGATACTGAAGGAGATTTTTTTGACGGAAGTTATACAAGATATTATTCCTGCAAAAATGGTGATACAGTAGAATGGCTTCCAAATCAAGCAGTGAATTTTTCTTTGAATTTGACTTCAATGCTTAATGCAGTAATTGTTTCCCCTGAAAAACAAGATAATCCTGAAACTGCAACAAGGGTTAGAATAGGCTCGAAAATAGATTTTAATTCTAATATTACAAGCAACTTTTTTGATTTTGTTGTTGACTGGAATTCAGAAAACGACCCTAACTGGCATCATTCAGATGAAAATTTTTCTTCAAATGAATTAGGAATAGGAGACCATAATGTAGTATTAACTGTGACTTTTTATACAGGAGCATCTGAACCAATAACAAAAACTGACTGGGTTTTGCTGAGCATTCTTCCAATTTCTTCTGATGTTATGGCAATAACCAAATATGAGATTATTGCAGTCAATCCTATAACAATAGAAAGCATAATACAAGTTGATGCAAACATTGAGTTAATTGACCCAATAAGTGTAGGCGGGCCACTTGATGGGAATGCAGTGCTTTCAATAATTAATGCTGAAACAGGAGAAAAAGTTTTTGAAGATTCAAGCTGGAATCCTCATTTTTATTCGGGTCTTGGCGAAAATTACCTTTCAGAAGAACATATTTATTCCATTGACTTAAAAAATGACCCAGCAGAGCCTTTAGAAGAAGGAAATTACAAAATTATTTTAGATGTAAGAGAATACCCTCCAGAACAGAATACAGAAAATAATCATAGAAGTGAAATAATTACTGTATTAAAACAAGCCCCTCAAAGCCCGACATTAAGCGAGGTTTCAATTATTGTTGTACCATTACTGGTTATAGTCATTCTGGCAATTTTGAATAAAAGAAAAATAAAAGAATATTTAGAGAAAAGAAAATCAAAAAAGCAATAAAAAAAAGAAAAAATTAGGTTTGCGCTAGTTTTACTTCAAATGTTTCTTCTTTTTTTTCAGCTGGTTTGGGTTCAGGTTTTTTTGGTTTAACAGGGTTTCTTTTTTGCTCTAATGCTTTCTCTGAAACCTTCTGCATTATCCTGTATGAAATCCAGCCGGCTAAACCAGAAAAAATAAATACAAGAAAAGCTGAATCCCTTAAAACCCCCCAGAATTCAAAAAAGTCTGTTGCAGCAACAGTCTGCCCTTGGGCAGCAGCAAGAGAAGCAAGATTACTGTAATACCAGTATAATTGAATATAGAATGCAATAAAAGAAAGGACTACAAAAAGCAAAGGAAAATAAATTGTTTTGGCGAAATCTGTTTCAAAGTAATCATTAATCCAGTCAATCAAAAGATAAATGAAAAAGAATCCAATTAAAGGCATCAGAAAAAAAGTGTAGTCTAACATGCTTGGATTTAAAGTAAAACCCCAGTCATGAGTTGGAAAAAATTTTATTGGATTAAAATAAGGAAAAAAATCAAAAAAAGACTCTATTGGTTTGACAATTGCAGGCAGAAAATACAAAATAATGTAAGTTAAGGCAAACAAAAAAATCAATTTAACTGTATCTCTTTTATCCATGATTAAAAATCATTGCTTCACAATTAATTTAAAACAATTGCTTTCCAATAGTTTTCTGTTATGGACACAACAGACAATGGATTGCCTTGGGTTGAAAAATACAGGCCAAAAAAATTAAATGACGTAGTAGGCCAAAAAGAAATAACCAAAAGGCTTGAATCATATGTTAAAAGCAGGTCTTTGCCTCACTTGCTTTTTTCTGGTCCTGCAGGAATCGGGAAAACTTCAAGCGCGGTTGCATTAGCAAAAGAATTATATGCAACAGGATTTGAAAGGAATTTTTTAGAGCTTAACGCAAGTGATGAAAGAGGAATTGATGTAGTAAGGAAAACCATAAAAGATTTTGCAAGAACAATGGCTTTTGACTCTGAATTCAAAATAATTTTTTTAGATGAAGCAGATGCATTAACTGCAGACGCACAACAGGCTTTAAGGAGAACAATGGAAAGATTCACCAAAACATGCAGATTTATTTTAAGCTGTGTTACGCCTGATACAAAAATTGTTTTGCCTGAAGAAATTGAAACAACTGTTGGCGAGTTCATGGAAAAATTTGAAAACAAAACTCAAAGTGTTGTTCTTACCAAAAATGAACACAACAAAAAAATTGAAAGCGACCAAGTTATTTGCTGCATTCAACAAAACCCGAAAAAAACAGGGAAAAAAGTGTTTCAACTAACAACCAATTCTGGAAGAAAAATAAAGGCCACAAACGATCATCTTTTTTTAACAAAAGAAGGATGGAAAAAAATACAAGACATGAACATTTCTGACAAACTAGTTATTTTTCCACACTTAGAGGGAACAAAATTTGAAGAAGACAACAGAATGATTGTTGACTTAAATGCGTTTAAAGAATTTTTTTTGAAGAAACAAGAAGAAAAAGGATACAAAAATATTGAAGAAGCAACAGAATTTAAGGAACTGAAATCTGACGAAAAAGAAAAGATTATAAGCAGGGCAAAAGAACTATTTGAAATAATTAAGAATAATCAAGGATTAACGATAAGAGAAAACCAAATTTACAAACTAATAAAACAAAAAGGCAGAATGACCAGAAAACAAATACAAAAGTATTTAGGCATTTCAAGAATTAGAACAGGACAGTTACTAAAAGAAATTGAAAAAAAAGGATTTATTAAAAGAATTACCGGAAAAAATCCAAAAGTACATTCTTTTGAATTAATAACAGAAAATAAAGCAATACAGCTTCGCAACAAAATGGACATCAAAAATTTGCTTGAAAAAGAATTTGGAGTAAAAACCTCTTATTGCAGCATCAAAAAACATTTGGAAAAAACAACAGGATTAAAAGGAAGTTTTGAATACACTGTGCAAAACCTAAATGAAAAAGAACTTCTTGATATAAGTTATATGAATAAAAAAATAGGGGCATTCACAAGAATATTTGGCTTTATCTATGGGGACGGCCACATGCCAAAAAATGTCAAAAGATTACTCTTCACAGGAAACAAAGAAGCCCTTAAAGAAGTTAAAAAAGATTTATTAACTTTGGGTTTCTGTGGTTCTGAAATTCAAACAAAAGAGCTAAAAAACACAATTGAAAACAGAATCGTCATTGGCAAAACAACTTCATTTTATGTGGATTCTGCAGCTCTTGTAAACCTCTTCGAATTTTTAGGCGCTCCTTCAGGAGACAAAATTATCACGCCTTATAAAATACCTGATTGGATAATGAACGGCACAAAATTTGTTAAAAGAGAGTTTATAAGAAGCCTTTATGGTTGTGAAGGATATTCACCAAAAATAAAAAATAAGAACTTTGAAGCAGTAACTTTGAGAATGCACAAGTCAAGATACTTGAAGCAAAATATGCTGGAGTTTTTTGAACAAATAAAAAAAATATTAAAAGAATTTGATGTTGAAGCTTACATAAAAATACAAAAGTTAGGCACAAAAAGAAAAGACGGGCATATTACTGATTCATATGAGCTGATATTAAAGAGCAATAACCAAAATATCTTCAAATTTTTTAGCAGGATAAGTTATGCCTTTGAAAAAGAAAAAATTTTAAAAGCAAGGGTTTCTGCAGAGTATCTCAGATACAAGCTTTATTGTTTAGAACAACAAAAACAGAAGGCAGTGCAGATACTGCAAGAAACAGGCAATTTTAGTAAAAGGGGTCTTGCAAGAAAATATAATTGTAGTCTTGATTTTGTAATAAACCAATTTAAAGGAAAAAAAATAAACTCCCAAAGAAAATTTCCAAACTTCAAAAAATGGAAAAAAGAATATTATGCAGGAAATGGCTCTGTGTTCAATGAAATAACAGAAATAAAAGAAATTGAATGCGAGGATGTAAGAGATATTGCCTGCACAAAAAACCACAATTTCATAGCAAATGGAATTATAGCACACAATTGCAATTATTCAAGCAGGATAATTGAACCATTGCAGAGCAGGTGCGCTATTTTTAGGTTTAAGCCCTTAAATTCAAAAGACATTACAGAAAGATTAATTGAAATCGCAAAAAAAGAAGGAATCCAGTTAAATGATGATGCATTAAAGGCAGTAACTTATGTCAGTCAAGGAGACTTAAGAAAAGCAATTAATGTATTGCAGGCAAGCTCTTCAATTGAATCAAAAATAAAAGAAGACACAATTTATGCTGTAAGCTCTAAAGCAAAACCAGAAGAAATCAAAGAACTAATAAAACTTGCATTAGAAAAAAAGTTTCTTGAAGCAAGAGAAAAACTTGACGCATTACTGTATGATTATGGCATGAGCGGAGAAGACGTTGTACTCCAATTATACAGAGAACTAATTGAAGTAGACGAAAAAGAAATTGACGGAAAAACAAAAATTGAATTAATAGAAAAAATCGGTGAAGCAAATTTTAGGATAGTTGAAGGAGCAAATGAAAGAATTCAGTTAGAGGCATTGATTGCACAATTCATGAAATACAAAAAATAAGGTTTGGAAAAGAATAAATAATTCAAATTCTATATTATATGCGAAATGGGAGTGCTTGCAGCAGTAATGGGTTTTATGGTGCCTGGTTCAGGGCAGGTATTCAACAGAGAATACACACATGGATTATTTGTTTTTGGCTTATGGATTTTATGGATTTATCTTTCAAAATACCAGTTAATGCTTGATTCAACAATAATTTTAATCGGCTGGTTTGTTTTTGCAGGATATAGTGCATTTGACGGAATGCTTTTTGAAACAAAAAAAACAAAACAAGAAGACACGCAATTAGAAGAATTTGATGAAATGCAAAAAGAAAAAAAATGGCAGACAGAAACAGAGCTTGCAGACACAAAAGAATTTCTCAAAGAAGAACTTGAAAGAAAGTACTCTGATTTTGAAATACTTGACTTAAAAAAAGAAAAAGGAGAAATCAAAGCAAAAGTAATCATTAAAGGAATTTATTCTGAATTAACAATAACAGAAAAAGGCGAAATAATAAGCAAAAAATAATTAAAAGTCAGAAAGCTTTTTTTGCTTTAAATCCCCTAAAATTTTTGACTCAATAACATAATTTTTTATTGGAACAGTTAATTTTTTTGAAAGGAAATTTAATGCTAATTCTAAATCAAAAAAACGCAAAGGTTTTTTTCTCAAAGCATTTCTGATGCTTTCCCTTATAACCCACACTCCAAGAGGCGTATTGTAGTCTTCCCCAATTTCCCTGAAAACAATTGCCTTGCATTGCCTTCTTTTTTCATGCAAAAATTCTGCTACAGCCAGTCTTGCAGCATAATATGCGCCGGAAACGTTTGAAGCATAATTTTTTCTTCCCTTAAATAATTCAGAGTCAGCCATAATTTTTGTATTGCCTCCCTGCATCCACACTGATTCAGGCTTCCATGCTTCAAGCTGTTCAAAACTCCAGTAACCTGGAATCAACAAAACAAAAAAATGGTTGTCTAGGTAATTTTCTTCAAACAACTGAATGAAATCTGTTTCTTTAAAATACTTTATTTTTTCAATTAATTTTTTTGAAACAGTATCATCTACTGCGGTAATGCTCCAACGGGTAGGCACTAATTTTCTTCTTTTTTTAAGCCCAAGCAAGCCTGCACTTAAAATTTTCTGCAGCCTTGTAACAGAAATATTTGAATTATAAAGTTCTTCTAAAGCAGAAGTTGAAATCAAATCAGTGTCAGAAACAATGCAATCAATTTTTTTCGGAATCTTTGGATTAGAGTTTAAGGAAAATTTTTTTAGTTCAGCTCTAGGGCCCAAAGGAGAAGAAAAAACATCAAAAGAAATTTTCTGGGAAAAAAACTTGTTTACTTCAACTGAAACATCAAGTGAATCAACAGCCATTGCAGTTTCCTGAATCAATGAAAGCTCTTTGTTTGGATTAACAGCAGAAAAAACACTTGTTTTTTTTCCTGAAAGAATAAGCGATTCCCTCATGGAAACAATTTTTTCTGATGGAAGACCAAACCAGTTTTCCGGCTCGTCAAAAACTTCAATGTCTGAAATTGAAGAAAAAGAAGATAAAGG
>JAHJUD010000050.1 GCA_018829335.1 Microcaldota archaeon
CCAAACAGGAAGCCTTGAAGGGGCAATGAAAGTAATGAGAAAGAGAACTTTCAGAAAAGATTTAGAAAGAAGAGGGCTTAATGTTGATGAACTAATAACAAAAGGAAAAAGAATGATTAAAGAAAGACAAAGAATGCAAAGAACTAGAAAAATGCTTTTGCCTAAAACAAGAAAAATGCTGCCAATGTCAAGAAGGTTTTAATTAATCAGTTTTGTCTTTGATTGCTTCTTCTGCTTGGCCTTACTTTATGGGTTGACTTTTTTTTGTATTTCATGCCTCTTGATTTTTTTCCAGCTGAAGTCAGTCCTCTTTCAGATCTTCCTTTATGCTGTTTTTCTGTAAGCCATTTCAGGTCTTTATCTGATTTTATTTCAGGGGCATTAACATCAACTAGAATTACTTCAAAGTATTTGTGTTTTCCGTCTTCTCCAATCCAATAAGAATTCAATACCTCGCAGTTAGGGTGTTTTTTTGAGGCTCTTGTTTCTGCTATTGCCTGAATGCTTTTACGCCTTGTTAATTTGGCTATGCCCATTCTTTTTGGCCTTCTTGCCCTGTTAGGCCTTGTCTTTGTTCCAGAACCTTTTCTTGCTCTAACCCTTACAACAAAAATTCCTTTTTTTGCTTTATAACCTAAAGTTCTTGCTCTAGGCAGATTAGTTGGTTTTTCAAGTCTTACAACTGATTCTTTTTCTTTTCTGAATCCAATTAACCTTTCCTTATTTAATTTATTATAGTCGTAAAGGCCTTTTTCGCCTGAAAATTCTTTTTGGAAGGTTTCTTTTACTGCTTTAGAGTAAGACATCTTAAATCACTTTTTCTAAAAAAATTTCAATAAAAGCAGGTTAAATGCTTAATAATAATTTTTCAACGCAAGAGATTTTAAAGGTTATAGTTTTGCTGTTAAGCATAAAAACCCAAGCTATAGAAAGATTATTAAATGACTAAATGCGATAAATGCTCAAAACAAAGCAAATTTTTTCTTGCTTACGGGCCAATAAATTTATGCGAAAACCATTTTAATTCTTTTTTTCAAAAAAGATTCAAGAAAACCCTAAGAAAATACCAAATGCTTAAAAAAAACGAAGTCATAGTTGCAGGAATTTCAGGCGGAAAAGATTCAATGGTTTTGCTTCACTTGCTTGAAAAATTTTATTCCAGAGAACAAAAAATAAAAGCCTTGCTGATTGATGAAGGAATTCCAAATTATAGAGACAAAGCATTAAAGGTTGCGGCAAAAACACTGGAAGAAAAAGGCATTGAATTTAAGGTCATTTCATTTAAGGAAAGGCTTGGAAAAGAAATGACTGAAGTAATGAAAAAAACCGGCAGAAAAAAAAAACTGGGTTCAACTTGTTCTTTTTGCGGCCCTTTTAGAAGAAAATTATTAAATGACGGAGCAATGGAAATGCATGCAACAAAACTTGCAACAGGGCATAATTTAGATGATGAAATTCAAAGCATTACAATGAATTTTTTTGATAATGACTTGAAAAGAATGTCAATGCTTGGGGCAATAAGTTTAGGGGGAAAAAAACTTGTTTCGCGAATTAAGCCTTTATATTTGTCTCCAGAAAAAGAAATTATTGCTTATGCAAACTTAAATGAAATAAATCATTTTTCAGAGCAATGCTGTCCTTTTTCCTGGCAGGCAAAAAGAAATGAGTTCAGGTCAATGCTGAACCAGATGGAATTAAAGTTTCCCGGAACACATTATTCAATTCTTTCATTTTTTGAAAACTTAAAGCCATTTATTCCAAAACAAGAAAAAGGAATGGCTTGTGAAGTCTGCGGTTCATTCAGTTCAAAAAAGATTTGTTCTCCTTGTATTAAATTATCTGCTATTGTATGACACTGAAAAGTATTTAATTGTTTTTCGTTCAGAAATTGTAGTGTAATACTAATTTACAATAGCAGTGCTATCAAAGATAGCACATCGTGCTCAAACGGCGAAACGTTTGTGGACCTGTGGTCTAGTGGTATGACATCTGCTTGACGTGCAGAAGACTGGCGGTTCGATTCCGCCCAGGTCCATAACTGCCCTTTCTTTCTTTTAGAAAAAGAAAGAAAGTGTAAGTTGCAACTTAATCCCGAAAGGATTAAGTGCACACAAAAACTGAAAGTTTTTGTAGTGCCCAAAGAAAGAAAAAATAAGAATTACCTTATGCCTCTTACAGCTGAAGCACCTGCTTTTTGTCCTTTCTTAAAAGAAAGTTTTTTTGGCTGAATTTTTTTTGCTTTAAAAGAAACAGTTTTTTTGGCTGGCTCAACTTTTTTTTCTTTTAATTCAGTTACTTCCTGCTTCAAAGACTTTGCTTTGCTTAATGCATCTATTTTAATGCTCATTTCTTTTGCAAAAGCTTTTTCAAATTCATCTAGTTCATTTATTTTTAAATCAATTTCTTCTATTTTTTTGTCTATTTCTTTTTCTTTTTCTTCAACCATTACTTCCAATTCAGTTTTTGTTTCCTTCATTTCATCCAAGTTTTTCTTTATTGTTTCAATGAAATGTTCTTTAAAAGAATCAAGTTCCTTCATTTTCTGGCTGAATTCCCTTAAGTTTGTCTCTCTTATTACTTTTTTCTGGAAAGAATCAAGTTCGTTTTTTCTTTGCATGAATAATTCATTTAATTGTTCCTCTGAATTTTCAGATGATTCAGCTAACTGTTCTGCAATAAATTTTTTGAGTTCTTCTTTTGTGTTTTCCAGTTCCTGAACTGATTCATCAATTTCTTTCTGCAAACTTTCCTTGAATGATTCCATTTTCCTGTTCATTGCCTCTGCAAGCTTTTTTGCACTTGAATCAGCCTCAATTTTTTTCTTGATTTCATCTATTTCAGCTATTTTTTCTTTTATTACTTCATCTATTTCCTGTTCTTTGTTTCTTATTATAGCTGAAATCTTTAATTCAAATTCAGCTGAAAGCTTTTTTATGTTTTCTTCTGTTTTTTTTGGGCTTAATTCTTTTGTGAGTTCTTCAAACAAAACCAGTTTTTTTGAAATCCTGTCTGAAACTTCCTGTGTTTTTATTTCAGCTACTTCCAAAACCTTTTTTTCTGCGTTTTCAACTAAGCCTTCAGTTATTTTTGATTCAAGCTCTAAAGCCTTGTTTACCCTTTCATCTAATTCATCTAATTGCTTTGATGAATCAGCCATGAATTCTTTTGATTCATTGCGAAATTCATCCATTTCGTTTTTTAATGCTTTAACCAAATCAGTTTTTGATTTATCTATTTCTTTAATTTTTGCCTGAATTTCTTCAAGAATTTGCTCGTTTTCTTCTTCTTTTTTTTCGGTTTCTTTGCTTTTTTCTGAAACAGCAATCTTTAATTCCTTTAATGCTGCAATTTTTGCTTCAACATCTTCAGTTAAAGTTTTTGCTTTCTCATTCAGAGAAGAATTCATTTTTTCCACTAAAAGTTCTCTTTGGGATTCCAGAAGCGTTTCCATTTTCTTTGATTCTTTTTCAAGGCTTTCTTGAACTTTTTCGTCAATTACTTCTTTTATTCCATCTCTTATTTTTTCTATTTCATCAAGCCTTTCATTAACTACAGTTAAAATTCCTTTGCCCCAGACTTCTTTTTCTTCTGCATGCAGGACTTTAGATTTAACTAAAGGTTTTTCTTTTTCCTGAATTTTTTTTGATTTTTGGCTTAATTTTCCTTTTTTTTCTTCAGTTTTTGTTTCTGGTTCTATTTCTTCTTTTTCTTTTGCTTTCCTTCTTTCGTCAATTCTTTTCTGAAAAAAAGATTTTTCTTCTTTTGGTTCAGGCTGTTCAGGCTGAATTTCTTTTTTTGCTTCCTTTAAAAGAATTTTTGCCTCTTCTTTTTCTATTCCGACTTCTTCAAGGTTAGAGATTATTTCATCTTCTGAAACCTCTAAAGAAAGAAGTTTTTTAATGCTTGAAATAAGTGTTTCTTTGTCTGCCATGCAAATCAGCTTTCCTAAACAATAACACAATTAGAAAATAAAAAGCTATTGGAAAAAAACAGTTCCGCCGGTTTAATATGGCGAGCAACATAAATTTTTGGTTAAACCCTTTACAATCCAGCCTTGCGCTGGACATTTTGTTACACCTTTTAAGAAAAGGGGTTGGTTAAACCCTTTGGAAAGGGTTTATGGACTCTGTGGGATTCGAACCCACGACTTCCCGATTGCCAACCGAGCGATCTACCACTGATCTAAGAGCCCATAAATAATTAAATTAAATAAAAAGATTAAATAGATTTGTTTTAAAGAAATAGAAAATTAAGGGCTGATTAGGATGACTGTGTCTCCGCGAATCATTAGTTTGCCATACTTTTTTTTGGTTTCGCCGTTTTGGAGTTCTTCTGCGTTTTCTAATACAATATTCATGTGGACATCAAAAGCTTTTAAGGTTCCCCTGAAACTTAAGTCTCCTTTTGTTACCACTAAAACTTCTTTTCCTACTGCTTCATTCAATAAATCAAATGGTCTGCTGCTCATAAAATCACTCTTGTAATTCAATGCTGTCCTCGCTTATTTCAGGCAACTCTTCATCAAACTCTGCTGGTTTTTCTTTTGTTTTTTTGATTTCTTTTTCCAGAGAAGATTGTTTTGGTTTCCTTTTAAAGATAGAAAACAACTTGTTTAAAAATCTTGTTATAGGTCCTTTCTTTTTGAATTTAATTGTGGTTGGAACTCCGGTTAATTTTTCTGCAATAACATTTATTGCTTCAACTCCTTTAGAGTTTGGCTTAAATAAAATTGTAGGCATTATTTTTTCTCTCATAAAAGATTTTCTTATGTCATCATCATATGGAACAGAACCATAAATCGGCAGTTCAAGCATTTTCATTATGTCGTCAGGCATTACTTCTCCTTTCTCGTTTCTGACAAAATTAACTATTATTCCGATTGGTTTTGCACCTAATCTTTCAGCGACAATTTTTGTTTTTAGTACATCTGCAATTGAAGGAGAAACAGGCATTGTAATTAATAAAACATTATCTGAAGCGCTTAAAGCAGACATTACATTTGTTTCAATTCCTGCAGGCGCATCCAATAAAATATAATCAAAGTCGTCTTTAACTGAAGCAATGACTCCAGATAATCTTGCTGAATCAACTCTCCTGTAAGATTCAAAACTTAAGCCTGAAGGAACAAAAGAAATTCCGCCTGGACCATCATAGATTGCATCCTGTAAAGAGCTTTCGCCTAATAATACATCATGTAAAGTAATTGGAGAAGAATGCATTCCTAACAATAAACTTAAATTTGCCATTGCAATGTCTGCGTCAACTAATAATACTTTTTTTCCTCTTTGAGCTAAAGCAATGCCTAAGTTTGCTGTAATAGTAGTGTTTGAAACAATTATTCCTGTTGCATGAGTAAAATGGCCTCCTTGGTCTGATACCTGAAAATCATAAACAAAAGGATTGTCATATTCAACTTCATTGACTCTTTCAACTCTTCTGAATAAAATATTTGAATTAATTAAATCTTTAAGCCACTCTAATTTTTCATTTTTAACGCTTAATGCCTCAAAAGATTTAATGTATTTTTCAGTTTTTTCTTTGGATAAAGCATAATATTGCCATTCATATTCATAAATCATTTGTTTTGAACAATTCAATGTTTTTGCAATTTTTGGAGCAGAAATATTTGCTTCTTCTCTTATCTGTTTTAATATTTTTCCTACAGGATATAAATCAATATTCGTGTTCACTGTTTTTTGGTTGTTAATTTGTTTTAATATTTTTGCCTGTTTTTGTGAATCATTGAATCCAATAAATTCAGCAAACCTTCCTGCATTTCTTCCTGTTAAATGCAGTCTCCAGTATTCCCCTTTTTCTTTCATTTTGCCATTTTTTGCAATCTTAAAAGTCTGTTTTATCTGAGAAAGTATTCCAAACCGTGTCCTTAAAAGGGAGGCAACTTCAAAAACAAGTTTTTTGCTTTTTGAATCAAATTCTATTTGTCTTCTGGAAATGTGAGCTGAACCATCACAATCAAATAATGCTCTTATAAAAGCCGCAACAGATTTATTTGATGAATTACACAATTCTTTTGGAACTTCCTTGCCTTCAGCTGTTGAAATTTTTACTCCATACTTTTCATATAGTTCTTTCACTGTGCCTGTCCTATAAAAAGAAATTCTATGCAGATTTCTTGAAACGTTTTCTTTATAAGAACCAAAAACTTTTTCAAAGCTTTTCCTTATTTTTGGAAGCAAGGAATTAGGAGCACAAAAAACATGAAGCTTGAATCCTTCCATATATCCGTCTCCTATAAGATATCCTAATAATTCAGCAGTTTCAACCGGAACTTTTTCTTCAAGGAATTTAACAGAATTAGTTGAATTCAATAAAACAAGATAATCTTTTTTTTCTTTTATTTCATCTGCCCTGACTTTTAAAAATACTCCATTCCGCATAATAATGAATTTGTGTTCAGGAGTTACTGAAACACTTCCAGAAGCACAACTGATATCAATTAATTTTTTTGGGGCAGGTTTTCTCATTAAAGCTAATGGAATGTTTATTTCAGAACTTATTTTTTGGGTTTTATCATTGAATTGAACAGTATCAAGAATTAAATCACTTGAAGGAATTAATACTTCAAAAACTTCTTCTTTTCCTTCAACTGTTTTACAGATCAATTGTTTAACTTCTGCTTTTCTTTTTTCAATCAGTTCATCTATGTAAGAGCCTATCTGGATTACAGAACCATTAGCCAAGCTGACAAATTCACCATAAGCCAAGCTTTTTCCAACGCCTCCTTTTCCTGAAGCCAAAGCATAAACTGTTCCCATAAAACATCACACTAAATTAATTCATTATAAGTAAAAGAAATTACTTGTTATTAAAAGCTTTTTCCTTTTGAGAGCTTGTCTTCAACCTCTTTTGCCAGTGCATGAAATTCAATTGTTGAAAGGCTTGCAGGCGCCCTAACAATAAAAACCTTGTTTTTATAAGGCATAAGCATATACCAGTCATCTGATTTAATTAAAACTGTCTCTGATTTTGGAATTTCTGATTTAATGTAATTAAACATTGCTGTTCCGATTATTGCTTCTTTTAAGCCGTTGCCGTTTGCTGTTGAAGCAACCACTGAACCGCTTTTTGTTGCAATACAAATCAAATCCACTAAATGCTTTTTCTTTAACACTTTAAGCAGTTTCTTTAAGTCTGTTGTATTAGTATTAAAATTGTATTTTGAAAGGATTTCAGAGATTGCATTTAACTGTGTTCTTGGAATTTCAGTGTTGTCTAACCCCAGCATTTTATTGGCAAAAATTGTTATTGGATTCATTGAAAACCTCTTTTGTTTAAAGAAGTAATTGCTGGATAATGTTTTTATTGCTTTTTATCAGCCCATGTCGCCTAAACCCAGCTTTTTCATCAGTTCTGGTCTATGAGAAGAAGTTTTCATCACCATTGAAAGCACTTTTCTTGCATAAGCAGGATTAAATCCTTTATGAGTTAACTTGTTTACATCGCTTGAAGAAACATCAACTGAAATCCTTATTTTAGGGTTAACTGCAATAGTTAATTCAGCGTCAGTTGAACGAAAAGAAACCACATCAAACACTCCTAATTCAGCTGAACCTGCATTAAATACTTGGGCAATAGCTGAATTGCCATTTACTATTACACCGTATTTAAGGTACTCGTAAACTGAAGCAATAATTTTTCCTTCCCTGAAAATTAAAGTTGCTTCTTCTAATCCGTCAAATCCTTCAATTGTTAAATTTGTATAACCACTAAACTGTTTTTTGATTAATTCAATTACCGAATTACTAAAACTTTTTTCGCTTAAGCTTAAAGCTTGTTCAACCAGTCTTCCTTCAATCAACTGCATTAAATCACTTTCTTTTTCCCAAAACAATTACATGGTCTGCAGTATTTTTTAATGCTGCAGCAGAAGCTTCTTCAGCTAAAACAACTATTGTGTCTTTACCGTATCTTTTTGCTTTAACCAATACAGGCAAAAAATCTGAATCTCTTGTAACAAAAGCAATTATGTGAATTGAATTATTGAATATTGTTTCTGTTGCATCAACTGCCATAAAAACATCCACATCTCCTACAGTAATAATTGATTCAAAGCCTTGGTTGACTACTGCTTCAACTAATTTGTCTGAAGCATACTGATTCAAAAAAACTTTTCCTATTTTGATGTTGCCAAATTTCAGCAAAGATTTTTTTATTTCATCTAAATCCACGTTTAATTCTTTCCTTAAAATATTCGGGCCGTCAACAAAAACAGCAATGTTTTTTGTTGACTCTTTTTTCTTAAATAAATCACCTAAAGACATTAAACCACTCTCTTTTTGCTTTAATTAAAATGACAGGATAAAATTAATAAGATATCCATCTTATTATTTAAAACAAAAGAGGTGTGTTTTTTGGAAAAAAAATTTGTTAAAGTAAGCCAGCTAAAAGAAAACGGTTATGTGTTAATTGACGATATAGTTTGCAGGATAACTTCAATTGACAAATCAAAGCCAGGAAAACATGGTTCAACAAAGGCAAGGATTGTTGCAACAGGAATATTCCAGAACACAAAAAAAGGTTTGCTTCAGCCAACTTCAGCTGATGCAGAAGTGCCGATAATAGAAAAAGGGGCAGCACAAGTTGTGGCAGTAATGGGAAATGTATTGCAGTTAATGGATACTACAACTTATGAAACATTTAATGCAGATGCTCCTTCAGACTTAAAGGATTTAAAATCCGGAGACGAAATAGAAGTCATGAGATACGGAGAAAACGCAAAAGTGTTAAGGAAAAAGCCGACAGAATGATTTAGTTTTCTTTTTTTTCTTTTATTTAAATGTAAATTACCCAAAAGAAAATTATCTTTTTTTAACACTAAATCTTTTGTCGTATTTTTCATGAGATTCTATTACCAGAACAAAACAAAAAATGTCTATTTCTTCTCTTCTAATAGTATACAGCATTCTCCAAAAATTTGAAAGCCGCATTTTAAATAAATTGTCTGCATCAAGATCCCGGGGAATTTTGCCTTTTTTGACAACTTCCCCAGCTAAAGGATTTTCTTTAAGTAGTTCTGTTTTTTGTTCAATAGAACGCAGTAATGATTGATTAGATGAACTTGTTAGCCCTTGCTGAATCTCTTTTTTAACTGCTTCTTTTAGTTTATTATATTCCTGCAGTGCCTGACCAATCAGCCTGACTCTTGCATTCATAATTCAACGCTTTCCTTTAACAGTTTTTTCATTTTTGCCGGAGGCGTATAAGCCCATACAACCCCTTTAGTTCCTATAACAATTTTTCCGCTTAACTGTAAGTAATCCAAAACCTGCATTAGAGTTGAATGCATTATTTTTTTTGGCAAACGCCTTTTAAGTTCTGCAACACTAATGCATTCCTTTGCCTTCTGCAAAGTATCTTCAACCAAAAAAACAGTGTTAAGAGTAGGGGAATGATTAACTGAATACCTTTTCTGAAGCTGGATAGTATTAGTCACACAAACCACATCTAATATATAATTATATCAATTAAATATATAAGTATATTTATTTTTCTTCTTTTTCCTCAATTTTTTTGAATAAGATTTCTGCTTTGCCTGTTTGTGTTCCTTCTTTGATTAAATTCCATTTCAAGGCATCATCAAACTTTTGTTCTTCAAGTCCTAACTGTTTCTGTATTTTTTCTGCTGTTTCAGGCATAAAAGGCAGTAAAAGAATGCTTGTAATCCTTAATGATTCAGCCAAAGTATAAAGCACGTTTCCAAGCTTTTCTTTTTGGTTTTCTTTTGCTAACTCCCATGGTTTCATGTCGTTGATGTATTTGTTTGATGCATTAATTATTTCCCAGACTGAATACAATGCTTTATGGAATTCCATTAAGTCAATTTGTTTTCCTGCTTCTACTGCTTTTTTTAGTGTAAGGTCTCTTAATTCTTTTTCTTCTTTTGAAATATTCACTGCTTTGGGAATTTTTCCGTCAAAGTATTTTTCAATCATTACAACAGTCCTGTTAAGCAGGTTTCCTAAACCATCTGCTAACTCTGAATTAATTCTTTGCACTAAAGCTTTTTCAGAGTAATCGCCGTCAGAACCAAAAGAAATTTCCCTTAAAATAAAATAACGGAATGCATCAACAGAATATTTTTCTGAAACTTCAATCGGGTCAATTACATTTCCTTTTGATTTACTCATTTTTTCTCCTTCAACTGTAAGCCAGCCGTGGCCAAAAACTTTTTTTGGCAGTTCTAATCCAGCAGACAAAAGCATTGCAGGCCAGATTACTGCATGAAACCTTACAATTTCTTTTCCCATTAAATGAACGTCAGCAGGCCAAATGCTCTTGAATTTTTTTGAGTCAGATCCATAACCTATTGCAGTAATATAATTAAGCAAGGCATCAAACCAGACGTAAATTACATGGTTTTTGTTTAATGGAACAGGAATACCCCATTTAATTGAAGTACGGGAAATTGAAAGATCCTGCAAGCCCTGCCTGATAAAATTTACTATCTCGTTTTTTCTTGTTTCAGGCAGAATAAAGTCATTGCTTTCAATATAGCCTAATAATGCCTGTTGGTATTTGCTTAACCTGAAAAAATAAGAGTTTTCTCTCATTAATTGCGTTTCTTTTCCGCAAGTCGGACAATTTTTTCCTTTTAATTGCGATTCAAGGTAATAGCTTTCGCATGGAACACAGTAATGGCCTTCGTATTCACCTAAATAAATGTCTCCGTTATCATAAATTTTCTTGAAGAATTTTATTACTGCTTTTTCATGCATTAAATCTGTTGTCCTGATAAAATAATCATGGGAAATATTAAGTTTTTTCCAGCAGTCAGTAAAAAAAGGAAGCAACTCATCTAAAAATTCTTTTGGCTGTTTTCCTTTTTCTGCTGCAGCCTTTGCAATTTTTTCTCCGTGCTCGTCTGTTCCAGTCAAAAAAAAGACTTTTTCTCCTTTTAGCCTGTGGAATCTCGCTAAAACATCTGCTGCAATTGTAGTGTAAGCAGAGCCAATATGAGGCTTGTCATTAACATAATACAATGGAGTTGTCACATAAAATGTGTTCTTTATTTTTACCACCTGAAATTGCAATCCAAAAAAAAAATGTTAAAAGAGAGAAAAAAGTATATAATTTAGAAAGTTAAAGCATTAAAAAGAGGAATGTTGTAAGGGCCTAGCGTATTTATCATGAATATTTAGTGTAAAAAAACAGTGCAAAATCAGTTACAAAGATGCCGCTTAAAAAACCTAAAAGTAAAACAATATAATAGAAACCAATCAAAAAAACAAAAACGTCAATTTACCGGGATTCCCGGTAAATTTGATATATTTAAAAACTATTTTATTTATAGTAAATATCATATGAAAGTATATGTTCCAAATAGCGCTTTTTTAGGGAATATGCAAGGATTCATCAAAAAACTTGAGTTAGAAGATGACTCTAAATTAGAAGTCAGTTTTAATAAACAATGGATGTCTCTACATCCAATGGCTTTGGCAATGGTGGCCTCTTTAGGATTAAAGATGAACCACGAAGGCAAACCAATTCATTGCGAAGAAATTGAAGCAAAATCAAAACCATATTTTGCAAGAATGGGGTTATTAAGTTATTTGAGTAGTGCTCAAGAAATACAAATTAGAAAGCATGAAGAATCTGGCAGGTTTATACCATTAAGAACTATAAAAAACAATGATGATTTGAAAAAGTTATTAGAAGACATAAATCCAATTTTTCATGGAAAAGAAGAGCAAGTAGAAACAGTAAATTATGTATTAAGTGAGTTAATAAGAAATGTATTTGAACATTCTCTTTCAAATATAGGCGCTGTTGTTTGTGTTCAAAATTTTAAAGCAAGTAAAAAGAATGAAAAACCTAATAGAATATCTATAGGCGTAGCCGATACAGGGATAGGAATAAAGAAATCGTTGTCTGAGTCTTATCCAACTAATAACGATTTAGAAGCCATAAAATTAGCTTTAACGCCAGGGGTTACTGGCAGAACAAGAATACCTGGAGGAACAGAACAAAATGCTGGCGCTGGCTTATTTTTTATTAAGTCAATCGCAAAGGTAAATGGAAATTTTTTTGATGTTTATAGTGGCAGTGGATTTTATAAGTTGTTGACTTCAGATAAAAAGAGATCCAGTTTAAATGCAGACCCAAACTTTGATAAGCATTCGGAACTTGAAAATCTTCCTCATTGGCAAGGAACAGTGTTGGGAATAGATATAGTTTTAGAACAAACTGAACCATTTATTAATTTACTAAAAAACATAAGAGAGTTTTATTTTAAGATAAAAAAAATAAAGAAAAAAAGCTTTTACAAAAGAGCGAGGTTTATATAATGGAAATTAAAATGTTTGATGAATTCGGTGTTTTCGGCGAAGATAAAGATAAGGCTAAAAATATAAGAGAAAATAAAATTTTACCAGCTTTAAACAAAGGAGAAGACATAATTCTAAATTTTGAAGGGGTTAAGTCGGTAACTCAATCTTTCATGCATGCCTTGATTAGTAAGGTCATTAGAGAAAAGGGAACAGAAGTTTTAGAGAAAATATATTTTAAAGAATGTAATGATGTCGTAAAAGAAATCGTAAGAATTGTAACCGAATATATGCAAGACCCAATTGGATTAGATGAAAAAAATGGAATACACTAAAATATACTTCATTTTGTTATTTTATATAATTACCTGATATTTTTTCAATCAAACCATATTTCTGAAAACAGATTAAAGGTTTCTGATTTCCACTTTAACAAAAAAAGACTCTAATATTTCTTTTAATTCAAAAAGTTTTTCTGGAGGAAAAGGATCTTTGTTTTTGAATTCAGGGTCAACCATTGGTAAATCATTGCGGAATTGCTGTAAAACATAAAGTTTACTGCCTTTCAGCCATTCTCCAATTTTTAATGCATCTTCTTTGGAGAAAAAGTCTGGCAAAACAGTTGTCCTGAACTCGTAATCCAAACCTGAATTTTTAATTAATTCAATGCTTTGCTTTATTTTTTCCAAGTCAACTTTTACTCCGCATAAATCAGAATACTTTTCTTGGGAAGTTTTAATGTCCATTGCAATATAATCCACTAATTTTTCTTTAATCAGTTTTTTGAGCATTTCTGGATTGCTTCCGTTTGAGTCAAGTTTTACAAGAAATCCTTTTTCTTTTATTTTTTTGCAGAATTCAGGCAAATCTTTTTGCAGTGTTGGTTCTCCGCCTGTAATGCATACTCCGTTAAGCCATTTTTTTCTTGATTCAAGAAAAGAAAAAATTTCTTTTTCTTCAATTGAATTCTCTGAATCAAAAGAAATTAAGCTTGGATTCTGGCAGAAACCGCATTTAAAATTGCAGCCAGCAGTAAATAAAGTGCAGGCAATCTTTCCTGGAAAGTCAATTAAAGTGGTTTTCTGCAGTCCTTTTAAAATCATAAAATCCCCTTAAAAAAATAAAAATAGAAAAAGAAAAAGAATCAGCAGACTGCCTTAACTTCTTCTTTTTTGAATTCTCTTTTCATTGTTTTTTCTTCATTGTATTCCAGCCTGTCCTTGAATTCTTCTGTTTTTCCTGCATTCCAGTTTTGAACCGGCCTGAAATAGCCTACAATTCTGGAATAAGTTTCACAATTTGAATCACATTTAGTCATTTTAAAATTACCTCCTCTTTTTTTTCTTCTTTTTCTTGCAGCACGGGTTTATCCCGTGCACTGTTACTCGCGGACGGAACCGTTGCCTTATTTACACTTTCTTCTTTTTGGAGCACAGGCTTGTCCTGTGCATTGTTACTGTCGGACGAAACCGGCAAAGGGCAGTTGAAATGTTCTCCTGCAATATAACCATGCACTGGACAGACACTAAAAGTCGGCGTAATAGAATAATATGGAAGCTTGGTGTTTTCTGCAATTTTTTTTACTAACTGCTTGCATGATTCCCCGTCACTCATTTTTTCCCCTAAAAAAGTATGAAAAATAGTTCCTCCAGTGTATAAAGGCTGAACTTCATTTTGGTGGATTATTGCTTCAATCGCGTCTTCAGTGAAATTTACTGGCAATTGAGTTGAATTTGTAAGATATGGAGTGTCTTTTCCGGCAGTGTAAATTTCAGGATGAAATTTTTTGTCTAACATTGCCAAGCGAAAAGAAGCTGATTCAGCTGGAGTTGCTTCTAAATTGTATAAGTTTTGGGTTTCTTTCTGGAATTCAAAGCATTTTTCTCTCATAAAAGACAGTGTTTCAACTGCAAACTGTTTTCCTTGTTCTGAAGAAATATCTTTTCCTAAAAAATTCACACAGGCTTCATTCATTCCAACCAAGCCAATTGTAGAAAAATGGTTGTTGAAGGTTCCTAAATAAACTTTAGTAAAAGGCATTAAACCATTTTTCAGGTTTTTGTTGATTATTTTTCTTTTTATTTCCAGAGAAGTTTTTGCAAGATTCATATAATAAGTTAATTTTTCAAAGAATTCTTTTTTTGTTTCTGACTCAAAAGCAAGCCTGTTAACATTAATTGTTATTACTCCAATAGAACCTGTTGCGTCTCCCGGCCCCCACATTCCTCCAGGCCTGTTAATTAACTGGGAAGTATCCATGTTCAATCTACAACAGTTATGGGTTATTGTTCCAAGCGAATGAACAAACCTGTAGTTTTCTTCTAATTCAATGTCAAAAAAGCTTGTTTCTTCAGGCAAAACAATTTTTTCAATTTTTGTTATTTCAATCGGATAAATGCTGCTTTCATTTAGTTTTTTTGTTAGTTCTGTGTGTGCATTATAATACTGTAAAGTCATTAACCCTACTTTCCTGTTATGGTCTAATCCAAGAACTTTATATGTATTGACTCCCCATGAAGGCACTCTTTCAAATAAGGCAGGGCTTCCAATGCGGTTATCTGACATTTTTTCTTTTCCGCCCTGAATACTGATTACCTGAGAATTTTCTCTTTCCCTGAAAGTTACTGGTTTTCCTATCATATGATAAAGCATTACAAGCTCTCTTGCTAACATAGAATCATTTATGTGTATTTCTCCACGTTTTTTGTAGCCGTCTCCAAGGAAAAAGCCATCCAAAAAAGCTTCCATTACTTTTTTTGGAGAATTCCATATTTGAGGCATTATTTTCCCGTATTTTTTAAGACCGTTTTCTGCTAATTCCCTTGACAGGAATGCATTATAAAAATACGCGTAAAATGCATTATATCTTGGGTCTTTTTTGGTTTTTGCTTTTACTCCAAGTTTTTTTTCTGCAAGAAGTATTATTTCTTTTGCATAAGCATTATTTTGGCTTGGAAATGTAAACTGCATTCCTTTCTCTAAACCAAAAGTAGAAATGTTTTTCCTGTTTTCATACAAAAAGTTTCCGTCTGCAACAAAAAACCCTAAAAGTTTTGCCATTTCTTCGTCAAGTTCGTGTTCCCCGATTCTTTGCGTTTCAGATGAAAGGCATTTTTCAGCTGATTTAACACTAAGCAAGAATTCAGATTCAGAAAGAAATAAAGCAGGCTTTTCTGTTATTCCATCAGGAGTTAAAATTGAAACAGGGTGGTTTGGAGTTACTTTAATTTGCTTGCCGTCTCTTGTTTTAATTAACATCATTTCTTTTCCGAGATTTTTTACGATGTTTTTTATTGGCTTCCATTCAAGTTCAAAAGTTTTTTCATTCAAAGACAATGCCTTAATTGGCGTATTCAATTTACTCCAGCCCTGATAATCAAATTTCACTGAATGTTTTACTGCAAGTTCACCTATACTGGTTTTTTCAATGATTCCATCTTTTTTTATTAGTATTTCTTCTTCTGGATGCAGGCACATTGCCCTAATGCTTTTTGGATCCAAATCAGAGCCAACATAATTCTGAAAATACGGAGTGCCGTATTTTGCTGTTACTTCAAACAATAATTTTGAATTCTCTGAATCCCAGTTAAAGTCTTTAGTCAAATTATAGGTTGGAATAGGAAAAGTAAAAATTCTTCCGTTAGCGTCTCCTTCCTGCATTACCTCAAGAAAAGCCTTGTTAATCATATCCATTTCTTTTTGCAATTCCCTGTAAGTGTAATCCATTTCTTTTCCGCCGACAACTGCTTTATCGTTTTGCATGTCTTCTGGAACAGTCCAGTCAAAAGTAAGGTTAGAAAAAGGATATTGTGAATTGCCGCTCAAGAATACTTTTCCATTTCTTCTTACAACAACAGTATTATTTGTTGTGGTAGGGCACCAGACAATCCCGTCATAATCAACTTCATTAATTGAAGTTATCTGGGTAAAATCGTGCTTTATTACTCTTACAACATAGATTCCGTTCTTGTTTTTCAAGAGGGTACTTCCCCATCCGCTTTTCACTATCATTTCTTGGAGGAAATCAGCATCCTCCTTTTTTTTAGTGTAAATTTTATTTTCTGGCACATGGCCGTCTGCTTTAATATAAGTGTCAATGAATTCTCTTGCATGTTCTGTGGAAATGTTTCTTAAACTTTCTGGGATGACTTTCACATAATTTGGGAAAAATGTTTCATGAATTCTTCTTGATTCAGGCCTGTTCAGCCTAAACCTGACGCAATTCATTTTTCCTGTAAAGCCTGACTGTCTTGGCATTTCATCAAAGGGAATTTCAAGTTCATCTAAAGTGTCTCTTATTTCATCACAGTTTTCAGGATTCATTTCCTGTGACTGGTAAATTGCAATTCTTTCATTTCTGCAAAGGCTTCCTTCTGAAACAATCCATGCAAGAGACTTAACTAAATTCTTATCAATTTCTTCTCCTTTAAATTTTCCTCCTAAAGGAATCAAAGGAATTTTAGTTTTTAGTTTTTGTGCTTCTTCTAAAACATATTTTGATGCAGATTTTCCTTCCTCAAAATTATGGATTCTCCGCAAAACTTTATGGTTTGGAGTAACTAACTGGTCAGTTATCCTGTTCTTTAAGTTATGCATTTTTCCTTTGAAATGGTCTTTAGTCATTTTCAGTACAGGTTTGTATTCTATTTCTTCTTTTTCCATGTTAAAAGTTGCTATAACTTCTCCTTCATCCAAATCTTTTCCTAATTTCCACCCAGCATCTGTCAGGATTTCAGTGTCCTCGCTAAAACAGCCCCATCTGCTTGGAATATTCAAAGAATAAACTAATTCCTGAAGGCATTGTTTGGTTTGCCTGTAAGTTAAATTATCTGCTCTTACAAAAGGAGACAAAAGAGTATCAACAGAACTAAAAGCTTGTGCTCCGGCAAACTCCATCTGCAGGCATCCAATAAAATTAACCATTTGATGAACTACAACATCCAAGTGTTTTGCAGGCTTTGCATCAACTTTATTTGCTACGCCTCCAAAGCCTCTAGTAAGCAAATCTTTCAGCGACCAACCGGCACAATATCCAATAAACCCATGGCTTAAATCATGGATGTGAATATAGCCTTGCCTGTATGCTGTGCTTACATCTTTAGGGTAAATTTTTGTTAAAGCATAACTTGCAATAACTTTTCCTGCAGTGTGAAGTAAAAGCCCTGAAAAAGAGTATGCTTCATTAGAGTTTTCTTTAACACGCCAGTCATCCTGATGCAAATATTCATTGATTGTTTCTTCCACGTCAACAAAAGTGTCTTTCATTTCTCGGATTCTTGACTGCTGTTCCCTGTACAAAATGTAGGCTTTGGCTGTCTTTGCATGACCTTCTTCTACAAGAACTTTTTCTACTATGTCCTGAATTTGTTCAACTGAAGGCACATCAGTTTCAGAATCAAACTTTATTCTTGAAACAAAAACAACTTTTTCAGCTAATTTTTTTGCAACTTCAATGTCTGAACCGCCAACGCTTTGGGCAGCCTTAAAAACAGCCTGAACAATTTTTTCTTTATCAAAAGGTACAACAGAACCATTTCTTTTCTTTATTGATTTAAAATATTCTCCCATTATATCACTTTCTTTCTTCCACAATGAAAAAGGTCGATTTAGTATTTAAATCTTTTCCAAAGCAGGCTGCCGGTTATTTTTCCAAACTTTTTTACTTAAATTGTTTGTTTTCTTAACTGGTTTTTTTTAAGTTCTTCACTTTACTTAGTTTTTTTAACCATTTTTTTAAGATTTCTTCCACATAACTGGGTTTTTGTTCTCTTATAAACAAAAATAGAGAAAAGTTATTAAAAAACAGAATACATAAACTAATAGTATGAAGAAGAAAGGCATTGCAAAAAGAAGAAAAGCTAAGGCAAAGTCAATGAAAAGACGGAAACAACGAAACCACGCGCACCAATTAGCCTTTCTCAAAAGAATCCAGGAAAACCTTATTAATGAGGGACTTAGGGAAGCAGCAAATAGGCTTGAAAAAAAAGAAGAACTCGCAAGAACAAGGATTTATGATTTTAATGCATTTGCATCAACAGAATTAGGAACCCTAACATTACTGGAGATAGAACTAAAACTTAAAAGAAAACTTTTGCTTTTGCGGAAAAAAAGCAAAATAATAACAAAACAAATTAGCGAACTTGGAGAAAAACCTTCTAAAACAGGCAATAATCCTGCACTTGAAGAATCCTTGCAATCTTTTAAGTGGAACAAACACAGTGCCGGGTTAAGAATTAAAGAAATAAGCAATAGTATTGAATCATTAAAGGTTAACATGTATTTGCAATTAATAAAAAATGATTTTGAAGGAGCAAAAAGAATTTATGTTGGAATAAAAAAAATGAGAAAAAGAGTAAGGGAATTTGAAAAGGAACTTTTAAAATTAACTTGAAGAAAAAAAGCAAAGTTCAGTTTCCTAACCAAATAGGATTATTAAAATCCGCAGCGTAATAGATATAACAAAAAAATTTATCCAATACCATAACCCAATACCTATTTTTACCGGCAGTTTACTCTGTAAACTCATTTAAAGCAAAAAAAAGACAATGTTTAAGGTATAGGTATGGAATCCGAAAAAACAACAACTATTTTAGAAGCAGAAGAAAATCCTTTTGTTTCAAAATTTGAACAATTTTTTTCCCAACAATACAAGAAAAAAATTGAAAGACTAGCTTCCCAGTATCCGGAAAAAAAATCTTTGGAAATAGATTTTAAAGAACTAGAAGAATTTGATTTTGAGTTAGCTGATTCTTTATTAGAAAATCCAGATTATGTAATTGAAGCAGCAGAAATTGCAGCTAAAAGCATTGATGTTCCTATTCTTGAAAGTGAAAGCTTTAATCCTTTTATTCGAATTTATAATTTACCAAAAGAAAGCCAGCCATTGTTAAGAGATATTAGTTCCCTGCATTTAGGTAAATTGATTTCAGTTGAAGGTGTAATAAGACAAATAACTGATGTGCTCCCAAGATTAAAATATGCTAAATGGGAATGCAAAAGTTGCGGCAATACATACAAGTTACATCAATCTGGCACACTTCCTACCCCGCCAAAAATCTGTGAATGCAAACACAGAGATTTTAGATTAATTTTAAATGAAAGTGAATTCATTGACAGCCAGAAAATTGAAATACAAGAACCATTAGAAAGATTAAGGGGTTCAGAACAGGCAGTAAATTTAGAAATTAATGCAACAAATGATTTAGTGAATAAAGTTGCAGCAGGAGACAAGACTAGAATTACTGGAATTTTAAGGTTAAGGCCGCCAAAAGACAAAAAACTAGTTTTTACCAGGTATTTAGAAACAATTCATTTAGAAGAAACAGCAAGAGAATTTGAAGAAGTTGAAATAAGCAAAGAAGAAGAACAACAAATCAAAGAACTTGCAAAAAATCCAAAAATTTATGAAATGCTCACTCAAAGTATTTCTCCTGCAATTTATGGACACGAAAATGTAAAAGAAGCAATAGTAATGCAGTTGTTTGGC
The DNA here is from genome assembly GCA_018829335.1 of Microcaldota archaeon. Lineage (GTDB taxonomy): Archaea > Iainarchaeota > Iainarchaeia > Iainarchaeales > 1-14-0-10-31-34 > 1-14-0-10-31-34. Next base: position 19,771 of record JAHJUD010000050.1, read on the forward strand.
GGAGTAAAAAAATTACTGCCTGGAAAAGCGACTGTAAGAGGAAATGTTCATGTATTACTTGTAGGAGACCCAGGAGTGGCAAAATCACAAATTTTAATGGCAGTAAACAGAATTGCACCAAAATCAATTTATGTTGCAGGAAAAACTTCCAGCGGAGTGGGGCTTTGTGTGGCTCCTGATTCAATGATTTTGAATGATAATGGATTTAAAGAAATTGGAAATTTTGTTGAAGAAAAGTTTGATGAAAAAAAAGCAGTTGCTGAAGCAGAAGGAGTAAATTACAATAAAGTGTCAATGGAAACATTTGCATTAAATAATTCACTTAAAACAGAGAAAAAAAATCTTTCAAAAATATGGAGAATAAATGCCCCTAAACAAATGACAAGAGTTGAACTTCAAAGCGGAAAGTTTATTGAATTAACACCAAACACAAAAATGCTTAGAATAAAAAATGGAAAAATTGAATGGATTAAATCAATGGAAATAAAAGAAGGGGATTTTGTTGCAAGCGCAAGAGAACTGCCTGAAGGATTGAATAAGCCATTATACTCAATTGAAGTTTTAAGTAAAGATAAAAATACCAGAATAAAAAATAATGTTTCAGAAACAGTAAGAACAATAACAAATAAACTTGCAGAAAAACACGGAAGCATACAGAATGTTGCAAAAGAATACAAATTAAGAAGAGATAATCTTTATTTCTGGCGTTCAAAAAAACTTTATACTGGAATGCCTTTAAACTTGTTTTTTAAAATGGGGTTGGATGCAGGATTTGAAAAAGAATTTCTTTCAAAACAAGCAAAAATTGTTTTTAATAGATTTGGAAAAAACATAAGGATTCCTGAAAAATTAAATAATAAAAATTTAGCTTATCTCGCAGGATTGGTTTTTGGGGATGGAAGCATTTACTTAACAAAAAACAATCAGGCAGGAATAAGATTTTATAATTCAGATGAAAAACTTTTGAAAGAATTTGATAAAATAATATTTGAATTATTTGGATTAAAAACTGAAAAATTAACTGAAAAAGATAAAGTTCCAGGAAGAAGAATTAATTCAATTGTTATTTGGAACCTGCTAAAAGAATTTGGTTTAAGCAACAAAAAACTTGAAAGCAAATTATCTCATTTCTGCACAGAACAAAGCAATGAATTGCTGGCAGAAGTTTTACAAGGATTGTATGACACTGATGGTTATGTTTCAAAAGGAAGTTCGCCTCATGTTGGACTAACAACCATAAGCAAAAAACTAGCTCAAACTGTTCAATTATCTTTGCTGAAATATGGAATTCAGGCTAAATTAAGGGAAAGAAAACTAAAAGGAAGAATTTGCATAGGAAAAAATATTACTGTGAGAAGCAATAATAACCAGTTTTATGTGGAGTTAAGAGGAAAAAATAACCTTGAATTATTCATGGAAAGCATAGGTTTTAAAATTTCAAGAAAAAATAACTCACTAAAAGAAATCATTAAAAAAATATCAAAAAGTAACCCAAATATTGATATTGTTCCAGAAATAGGTTCTTTGCTGAAAGAAATTAAAGCAAGCAAAGAGTTTAACCCAACACAAAAAAAATTAACAGAAATAATAAAAAACAAAGAAAATCCTCTTCTTAAATCACTTGCAGAAGCCAATATTGTCTGGGAAAAAGTTCAATCAAAAGAATACTTTAAGCCAGAATACAATTTTGTTTATGATTTTACAGTGGAAAACTCTCATAATTTCATTGCAAACGGAGTTATTGTCCATAACACGGCTTCTGCAGTCAAAGACGATTTTGGAGAAGGAGGCTGGACACTAAAAGCCGGAGCATTAGTTTTGGCAAGCGGGGGACTATCCTGCTTGCATCCAGAATCACAAATTATTGCTGACAATAAAGTAAAAAAAATTGCAGAACTCTTTAAAGAAAAAGACTCATTTAATGCACAAAACAAGCAAACAAAGGAAACTATTAAAGTATCCGAAGTTTCGCTTGGAGTCCCCTGCTGGAATGAAACAGAAAAAAAAATGGAAAATAGATTAGCAACAAAAGTAAGAAGAAAGAAGTACTCTGGAAAAATATTGGAAGTTAAACTTTCTTCCGGAAACAAACTAAAGCTTACCCCAGACCATTTGCTTTTAGACGGAAGTGACCTGAAATGGAAAAAAGCAGAAGAGTTTTCTAAAGAAGATTTTGTTCTGTCTCCTTTAAAACTCCCTTCAGTTAAAGAGCAAAAACTTATAATTGATTACATACCAGAAAACTGGATTGTTTCTCTTTCAAAGAAAGAGAAAGAAGAAGTAAAACAAAAAGTAAAGGAAAAATTTTCCACTTTAGCGGAGTTCAACCAAAAGTTCGGTTTAGATAGAAATTTCCTTTCCGGACAAAGACAAGTATCCATGAAAAAATTTAGGGAAATAACTGAATTTCTCGGATTCTTTGATTACTGGAAAACAAGGGAACTTAATTTTTCAAGAAAATTCAAAACAGGGAAATTAGCGGTTTCAGAAATAACTCCTAAGATGAGCTATTTATTCGGTTTTATTTACGGGGATGGCCACGTAAGAATCTCCAAAAGAAGAAGCTCTTTTCAAATTGTCCAGTCAACTAACCATCCAAAACAAATTGAAAGAATCAGGAAATGCTGGAAAAGTGTTTTTAACGAAAACACGCACGAATACAAAAGAAGGACTTCTTCAATAATAAAAGGAAAAAAAGTTTCAGGAGAAAGCATAACTTTCACTAAATCACATAACACTTTTGTGTTCTTATACAATTATTTTACTGAAAATAAGCTTTCAAGGCTTTTTTCACTTTCAGATGAAAACCTTTCAGCATTTATTGCAGGATCACTTGACTCAGACGGCTGTGTTTCAATAAAAAATTACACAAAAAAAGGAAAAAAATATCAGCAGGCACATATTGAATTTCTATTAAATGATGATTTCCAGGAAAGCCTTAATTTCGCTTTGGCTTTAAGAAGATTTGACTGCTATGGAAAAGTGTCAAGAAAACGAGAAAAAGTACTTAATATAACAGTAAGCGGAAGAAATGATGTTGCAACATTGCTTAATGCAGTAAAAAAATACTCCTGTAAAGTAAAGAAAATCCCTTTAAGGAAAAACCTTGTTTCAGGGGAAAGTGACAAAATACCAAAAAAACTTGTTTCCGAAATCTGCATGAAAATTGCAAAAAATAATACAAGCCAGCTGGTAAAACAAGGGTTATGGAGCACTGTCCATTATTTTATTAAAAACAAAATTCAACCTTCAAGAGAACAACTAAAAAAAATAATTGAAGCACAAAACATCGTAATTAATGAAAGTATACTGACTGAAGCAGAAAAATTAATTACAAGAGACTATTTTTTGGATAAAATAATTTTAATTAAAGAAAAAGAATTTGATGGTTTTGTCTATGATTTATTTGTTCCAGAAAACCACAATTTTGTCTCAAACGGAACAATAGTGCATAATTGCATAGATGAATTTGATAAAATGGAAAGAGAAGACAGGAGTGCAATGCATGAAGCAATGGAACAGCAAATGGTTTCAGTGGCAAAAGCAGGAATTGTAACAAGATTTAAAACTGAAACTTCAATTCTGGCTGCAGCCAATCCAAAGTTTGCAAGATTTGACCCATATGAACCTTTTATCAAACAAATTGACTTGCCTGCAACTTTAATTTCCAGATTTGATTTATTTTTTATGATAAGAGATGTATTAGATAGAGTAAAAGACGAAGAAATCACTTCAAGCATTTTAAAGACACATAAAGCAGGAGAAATGATATCACAAGAAAAAAAAACAGGAAAAAAAGCAGGCAAAGAAATGGAAGAATTAAAAGCCCTGATCACTCCAATAATTGACACTGAATTACTGAAAAAATATCTTTCTTATGCAAGACAAAAAGTTTCTCCGGTTTTAAGCGATGAAGCAATGAAAGCTTTAAGCGAATTTTATTTAAGTTTAAGGGAAATGGGAAAAAAAGAAGGAAGCTATGCTGCAACTCACAGACAATTAGAAGGATTAGTTAGATTAAGCGAGGCAAGTGCAAGAGTAAGGTTAAGCAATATAGTGGAAAAAACTGATGCAGAAAAAGCAATTAAGCTGCTTAAAAACTCTTTACAGGATGTAGTAACTGACCCAGAAACAGGCAAAATAGATATGGATATAATTAACATCGGGCAAACTCATTCAAAATTAACTGCAATAAGAAATGTACTAAGTATAATCAGACAAAAATCACAAGAACAAGATTTGGTTCCAATAATTGAAGTAATAGAAGAAGCAAAAGCAATTGGATTAGAAAAAGACAAAGTAAACGAAATCATTTCTGATTTAAAAAGAAAAGGAGAAATCTACGAAAAAAAACATGGTTTTGTTTCTCCGGTAGACAAATAAAAATTGTCGGATTTAAATTCTTTTTCTTTTTCTATTAAATAAATGAACAAAAAACTTGTATTGCAGTTGATAGCGATTTTTCTTGTAACACAGATCCTTGGACTTTATGTTGGAATAAATATTATTTCAAGCGGTTTAGAAAGAGAAGGAATAATTAACGCTAACCCTGACGATCCAATTAATTCAATCGGATTGTTTATTTATATTCTGGTTTTTACTGGAATTTTATTAATCATACTTAAATTTTATAAAGGAGAATGGCTGTTCAGAATACTTGAAGCAATTCTTGTTTTTATGACCTCGCTTCTTGTTTTTGCTTTTGTTTTGCCTCAGGAAATGGAAATTCTTGCATTAGTTTTTCCTGTAATTCTTGTGGCAACAAAACTTTTTTTTAGGAAAAATGTTTTGTTAAGAAATATTGCTTCAGTTTTGGCAGCAGCAGGAGCAGGGCCTTTAATTGGATACAATTTTGGAATAATTCCAGTAGCATTGTTTTTGGTTATTTTAGCAGGTTATGATATTATTGCAGTTTTTTACACTAAACACATGGTTGTTTTAGCTAAAGGAATCACAAAAAAAAATCTGGCTTTTACTTTTACTTTGCCTACAAAAGAACACGATTTTGAGTTAGGAACAGGAGACATGGTTATTCCATTGGTTTTTGCTGTAAGCGTTTTGGTTGAAACAATAAAGCATTTTTCTTTTCCTTTTGCTTTGGTTTCCCCTGCAATAATTTTATGGGGCTCGTTAACAGGGTTATTGCTTACAATCCAGTACAGTTCAAGCCATGTCGGAAAAGCACTGCCTGCACTTCCATTGCAGACAATAATAATGTTTTTGATGTTAGGGTTATGCTATGCTTTAGGCGCTTTTATTTTCTAAATCAATCCAAAAAAGAATTCAATTACTGTTTTTCCTGCAAAAGCAAGAATTGAATAACGAATAAATCTTCCAACAAAAACTGCAGGAAGAAATTTTTTCAAATCATAATCCAGCATTCCTGCAATAACTGAAATTAAATCAAAAAACAAGGGAACAAAAGACATTAAAGCAATAAAAGCAAAACCATGGTTTGAGACCTTTTTGCTTAAATCCTCAACTTTGTCAAGCTGGTCATGAAATCTTTTTTCAACCACATGCCTTCCGCCTTTTCCTATAAAATAGCCTGTGGTTTCACCTAATGCTGCACCAACTGCAGCAAACAATGCAATCAGAAAAGGATTAAATATTCCAGTAGAAGAAACTAAAATTATTACTGCATCAATTGGAACAACAAGAAATAAAGTTGCGTTTGCAATAAGCGAAGCAACAAGAATTCCGATTAATCCATAAGAATTAACAAGAGAATACAGTAATCCGCTAACATCCATTTAAACGCCTACAAAGGTATTATTATACTTTTTTCATTTAAATAATAAATGGTTGAAATGAAATACGAAAAAATGCTTGACAGGCTTTATTTAAGCCTGCCAGAACAGACTAAAACAAAAGAAAGATTTGAAATGCCTAAAGTGGAAAGCCATATTCAAGGCCAGAAAACAATAATCAAAAACGCTTCAGCAATACTAAAGGCAATTCACCGCGAAGAAAAACATTTAGTTAAATTCATTACAAAAGATTTAGGTGTTCCAACAGCTTTTTCTGAAGGAAGAATTGTAATAACAGGAAAACTCGGAGAAAAACAAATTACAAACACCATAGAAAACTACATTAAAAACTATGTTTTATGCAGGGAATGCAGTAAGCCTGACACAAAGTTTATTGAAATGCAGGGAATAAAAATGATGAAATGCGAAGCATGCGGTGCTTTGACTTCAATTAAACCATTATAAGGGGATAAACTATTTTTCATAAAATGCATTTAATTCAAAACCAGAAAATTCTCGCAGTATGCGATAAAGAATTAATTGGAAAAATTCTGGACAAAGAAACAGAATTCAAGGCAAGAAAAGAATTTTATGGAGAAAAAGAAATCAAAAAAGAAAAATTAAGAAAGCTTTTCAGGGAAACTGATTCAGTGAATTTGCTTGGAGAAAAAAGCGTTTCAGTTGCATTAAAAGAAAAAATAGCCGGAAAAGAAAACATCATAAGAATAAATAATGTTCCACACATACAAGTTTATTTCATTAAAGGAGAAAACACATGAATCCGCGACAAAATCAGATGACAGAAGAAGAAGCAATAAGCAGAATAAGAATGCCTAAAAGAAAAGACCTTGAAATGTTTGCTATTGCAACACAAATGCTTGGAGCAGACAAAATCAAAGCAATGTGCGAAGACGGAAAAGAAAGAGTCTGCAGGATTCCAGGAAAATTAAGGAAAAGAGTCTGGATAAGAGAAGGAGACTTAATTATAGTGAAATTATGGGATTTTCAGCCAATCAAAGGAGACATTGTCTGGAGATACATTAAAGTCCAGACAAATTATTTGAAAAGAAAAGGCTTGCTTGATAAACTGCCAATAGAAGACGGATTCTGAATGCAAAAAAGAAAAACAGAGCCAGAAAAAGAATTTCAGGAAGAAAGAGAAAAAAGAATCAAAAGGTTTCCTGAAAAAAAAACTTCAAAAACTTTTGACGATGTATTTGACCAGGAAACATTAAACACAATCCGCAGAATTGCAACTGCAGGCCTGATAGACAAATTAGAGTATGTTGTTTCAACAGGAAAAGAAGCATATGTTTTCCGTGCAATGGATAAAGCAGGAAATTTTCGTGCAGTAAAAATATTCAAGACAATTACATCCAAATTCCATAACATGAACCAATACCTTGAAGGAGACAAACGCTTTAAGAATGTACCAAAAGAAAAAAAAGAAATAGTAAAAGAATGGACAAAAAAAGAATTCAAAAACCTTGAAAAACTTTCAAAAGCAAACACTAATGTGCCTTTTCCTGTAGGCTTTAAAGAAAATGTTTTGGTAATGGAATTCATTAATGAAAACGGCGAAGCATGCAAAACACTCAAAGAAAAAGGAGTAAAAGATTTGCAGGACGCTTATGAACAAATAACTGAATTCATTGCAAGAGCTTTTTATATTTCTGGATTAATTCACGCAGACTTAAGCGAATACAACATTTTAGTAAAAGAAGAAAAAGGCAAAGAAAAATTGTTTGTAATTGATGTAGGCCAGGCAGTATTAAAAAGCCATCCAAAAGCAGAAGAATTCCTTAAAAGAGACCTGAAAAACATTGCATTATATTTTTCAAAAAAAGGGCTTGAAAAAACAGAAGAAGAAGTAAGAAAAGATGTAAGAAAACTAAAAGAAAAAATGGCTTAATCAACTGCAACCTGCCTCACATATAAATAAATAGGATTCTTTAACCAAAATTTTCATGATTTTTGAAATTGACGTAAGTGGTTCAGATATATTTGACAAAGACACAGTAATAATGGTTGCAGAACGAAACAACGAACACCGAATGCTCGGCTTCAAAATGACTCAAAATATAAAACAAACAATCCTGACAAGATACGGGCAAAGATTATATAGATACTCTAAATCACCAAACGGAAAAGCTAAAATGAAAGTAAGGTTTTACTGCGCAGTAATCTATTTAATATTCAGAGAACTCCAAAAAAAATATAACCTAAAAAAAATAAGATTAGAAATCTGCAGAGACTTATCTGGAAACGAAAACTAAATAAAAGAAATGCTTGAACAATTACTCGGAACAAAACAATTCAAAAAAGGATTAAAATTAGAAATAGAAGACATATTTTTCACAAAACTAAATAAACAAGAAAGTCTAGCTGACCGCTATGCTTACTTATTATCAAAAGACAGTGTCAATAAATTTACTAACATTTCATACAAAATTGATTTAGAAGATATTGAAGTTTTTCTAAAATATTAAAAGAAAATAGAAACGTGGCAAGGAACTTCCATCAAAGGAAATCGCAGCCTAGTCCGCCCTTCAGGACTGATTACCTGCCGAACTCGCTAGCAGTGCCACAGAATACTTGTGTATAAACTTCTATTTAAATTTTACCGTTTTTAAAGCTTGTGTTTTTCTAAAAAAACAAAGAAAAAATAAAGTAATAAATGAAAAAATCAAGGTCTTCTAATTCCCATTTTTTTTCTTTCTTTAAGGACTTTTTTAGCTTTTCTTGATTTAGAATAAATCCCCCAAGCACCTTTCAAAGGATTTAATTTAGATAAGCGAAAATAGTGGCGTCTATCTTTAATTCCTGCTATTTTAAACGAAGTAGTCGAGATAGCCTTACTGTTAAAATCCCTAATTGAAATTACTTTGTTAGTAATCCTCTTGAGCTTAGATTTTTCTGAAACAGGAGAAACCCAACCCTCTAAAAATTTAGTTCCAGAAGTTGAGGGGTCTAAAGTAAATTTTTTCCTTCAAATGCTCCTTTTTCTGTACACAAACCACGAATCAAAAAGTGCAGTGCAATTGATTTGCCTTTTTTATAGCGACGTTCACAAACCAATTTTACGCTAAAACCTTTTGATTCAAGCAAGGCACCTAATACTGTTGCTTTATCTAAACAACCATAAGCTAAATTAAATTTTCCTGAAGAAATAATCTGCTCAGGCGTTCTTTGACCCAAACTCCATAACATTCTAAGGCTATGTTCATTCTTTAAATGTGAATCCACCCAATCGCACATCTCTTTTATTAGGTGTGTTCCTGCATAATGGAAAGAAGGAGTTTCAGCCATGAAAAAATAGAACAGTAATCGAAAATATAAAGTTTTCCGAACAATAATATTGATGGAAATGTTAACAAATTTAGCTCTATTTCATTAAATCTTAAGGTTTTATTGATGCAAGAATATTTAAAGATTCCAAAGGACAGAATTGCTGTTTTAATCGGAAAAAACGGTGAAACCAGAAAAGAGCTTCAAAAACTGACTAAAACAAAAATTGAAATTGACTCAAAGACAGGAGAAGTTGATGTTCAAGGAGAAGAGCCAATAGATTTTTATATTTCACTAAACATAATTAAAGCTATTGCAAGAGGGTTTTCTCCTGAACACGCTTTTCTGTTAAAAGACGAAAATTTTTTTCTTGAAATAATTGAATTAAAAGAAATACTAGGAAAAAACGAAAAGCTCATACAGCAAAAAAAAGGAAGAGTAATAGGAAAAAAAGGAAAAACAAGAAAAGAAATAGAAGAAAAAACTGACACTTTTATTTCAGTTTACGGTAACACAGTAAGCATTATAGGAAAACAAGAAGACATTCAAAAAGCAAAAAAAGTAATTGAAATGCTATTAGAAGGAGCATCTCATTCAACAGCAGAATCATTTTTGTTTGAAAGAGAAAAAGAATTTGAATTATAAAAAGTGATAAAATGGCAGAAACTGAAGCCAAAACAAAAGAAGAAACTAAAATTCAAGCAGTAAAGCCGACAAAAGAAATTTCAGCTGAAACTCTGGCAAAAGAATTCAAAGAACATTCAGTTGCAGAATTCTTCAAAAAAAACAAGCAAATGCTTGGATTAAGCGGAAAAATCAGAACACTTACAACAATAATTCACGAATATGTTACGAATAGCGTGACAACTGATACACCAACAGTCATAAGAGAAAATGGAGAAGTAAAAATTGAAAGAATAGGAAAAATTGTTGATAATTTAATGGAAGAAAACGGTTTTGGGTATTCAGCAAAACAGGATGTAGAATCGTTAAGGGATTTCAATAAATTTGAAGTTTTGTGTTTCGATAAAAAAACAAACAAATTAAACTTTAAACCAGTGAAATCAATTCACAGACACAAAATGGGTTTAGGCGAAAAAATCTTCAAAATAAAAACTGTTGGAAACAGAACAGTTGAAGCAACAAAACATCATGGATTATTCAGTTTAAGAGAAGGAAAAGTAATTGAAGTAAAAGCAGAAGAACTATCTGTCGGAGACTATTTAACAGTGCCAAGGAAAAGCTGGATTGAAGAAACAAAAAAAGAAATAAATTTTTTGGAAGAAACTTTGAAGCTGAATGATGAAGAGTTAGGAGAATTCAGCGTTTTTGGGATAAAAAGCATTTTATACAAAAATGAGGAACTTAAAAACAAAATAAAATCTCAGTTAACAGAAAAACAAAGAAATTACGATTTCTACAGAAATTATATGAAATGTGACAGACTTCCTGTTAGACTATTAAAAATATTGAACGATGAAGAAATAAAACTTTTTTATGAATACAGGATTGGAGCAAGGCATTGCAAATACAAAATGCCAGCAAAAATGCCTATAACAAAAGAACTAATGCGTTTTTTGGGTTTATATATTGCTGAAGGAAGCACACGAAAAACCATGACAAGCTCTGTTTTATCTTTTGGAGCACATGAAAAAGAACTAATTGAATATTGTGCGTTCTTAACAGAAAAAATTTTTGGTTTAAAACCAATTCAAAGGAAAGCCCACAGAACAGCACTAAATGTTGAAATACCATCAAAAACTGTCGCTTTTATTTTAACGAAAATTTTTAAATGTGGTTTTGAAGCAAGAAAAAAAAGAATTCCCAACATTGTTTTTAGTGTTTCAGAAGAATTTGCAAAAGAATTCTTGTTTGCATATTTAGCAGGAGATGGCTATCCCTCAACAAAGATTTTTAGGAAACTCTTAAATGGAGATTTTAATTTAAAAGAGAAAATTGTCTTAGCCACAGCCAGCGAAGAACTTTCTATTGGAATCCAATATCTTTTATCAGGTTCAGGCTATTCATACAGTTCCAGCGAAAAAGAAGCTGAAGAAAGAATTATAGCAGGAAAAAAAGCAAGCTTTGGAAAAAACTACAGAATAGAATTTTACACTAACCAAAAAAATTCACCGCTGAATTTTCTCCCGCTAGAAATTGGAGGAATAGAAGCAGTAATTGAACCAAAACTTAAATGGGCAATAAACAACAGAGGGCAACAAACAGTCAGCTACGAAAAAATAGTTTCATTAAAAGTAAATGAAGCAAGCATTTCAGAAGAAACAGTAAATTTTATTGGAGGGGATTTAGGCTTACTTCAAATAAGCGAAATAGAAGAAAGAACCCCGAAAGAAAACGAATATGTTTACGATTATTCTGTTGAAGAAGACGAAAACTTTGTTGGAGGTTATGGGGCAATATGCCTGCATAATTCTCTGGATGCATGTGAGTCAGCAAATATTCTGCCGGAAATAGAAATCAAAATACAGGAATTAGGAACAGAATACTATGAAATTACAATTAAAGACAACGGCCCTGGATTAACAAAAGACACAGTTGGAAAAGCTTTAGGGCAACTGCTTGCAGGAACAAAATTTCATAGAATGGTTCAGTCAAGAGGGCAGCAGGGAATTGGAGCAGCAGGAGCAACAATGTATGCCCAGACAACAACCGGAAAACCAGTTAAAGTTATTTCTGGAACAGGAAAAGGAAAAGCTTTTTCTTTAGAGTTAACAATTGACCCGAAAAAAAATGCACCAAAAATAGAAAACCTCAAAGAAATAGACAAGCCATTTAAAGGCCTGGCAATTCAGGCAAAAGTAAAAGATGTTTTATTCAGGATTTCAGAACAAGGCCCATTAGAATATGTCAGGCGAACTGCAATAGCTAATCCTCATTTACAAATAAGCTTTATTGACCCAACAGGACAAAAAACACTCTTTAAAAGAAGCTCAAACAAAATTCCTGATGCGCCAAAAGAAATAAAACCGCATCCTAAAGGAATTACAGTAGATGAATTAGTTACAATGGCAAAATATTCTGATGCAAGAAAAGTCAGTTCTTTTCTTAAGAATTCTTTTGACAGAATGGGAGACAAAGCAATAGAAGAAATAACAAAACAGGTTTCATTTGACATAAATTCTGACCCAAAAAAAATGGAATGGAATGCCGCAGAAGAAATCATTAAAGCAATCAAAACAATAAATTTTATTGCGCCTACAACAGAAGGATTAAGCCCTATAGGAGAAGAACAAATTGAAACTTCATTGAAAAGCATTGTTCAGCCTGAATTCCTTAAAGTAATTACAAGAAAAGCACAAGTTTACAGCGGAGGATTTCCGTTTCAGATTGAAGTAGCAGTAGCTTTCGGCGGAAACGCAGGAAGAAGTTCAGGCAATGGAAACGGAGAAGAAGAAAACCTTAAAAGAATGGAAGTAATGCGTTTTGCAAACAAAGCCCCTTTATTGTTTGACGGAGGAGGCTGTGCAATAACAAAAGCCGTACAGACAATTGACTGGAAAAGATATGGAATACAAAACATTGATGAAGCTCCTTTAACTGTTTTTATTAACATGATTTCAGTTCATATTCCTTACACTTCAGCAGGAAAACAAGCAATATCAGATGAAACAGAAGTATTAGAAGAAATGCGTTTAGCTTTAATGGATTCAGGAAGAAGGATTGCAAGGCACATTGTAGGCAAAAAAAAGCTGAAAGAAAAAGAAATGAAGAAAAAAATTTACTTAAAATATGCAGTTGAAGTTGCAATAGCTTTAAGTGAATTAACAGGAAAGAAAAAAGAAGACATTGAAAAAAAACTGCATAATATTGTATTGAAAAGGCTTAAATTAGAAGAACAAGAAGAAAAAAAAGATTTAAGCGATGAAGAAATAGAAAAAGAAATGGAAAAAGAAGCAAAAAAACTGGAAAAAAAAGAAAAAAAACAAAAAGAAAAAATAAAAGGAATAAAAAAAGTGAAAGAAGAAAAATAAAGAAAAAAAGGAAAAAGTTAAGCTGAAAAAAGTCAAGAAATAAAAAAAGAATTAAAAAAAATTAAATTTAAACAAATAAAAAAGAAAAAAATTCAAAAAAAAAGAAATGAAAAAATTAGGTGAATTTTTATGTCAAAAAAAGACAAAGAAGTAATTCAAAAACTGAAAGAAGCAGGAATAGACCTCACAAAACAGATAGACAAAGGAAATGACCCAAGCTATGAACTTCCTGTAAGGACATTAAATAATGTTTTTTTTGACCAGAAAAGCAAGACAATCAAATTAGGCGACAGGAAAAGCGCAAGGCAGTTTTTGAATATTGCGCATACAAGAAAATTCATGCAGACAATGCTTGTTGCAGCAGAAATAAAAAAAGTGATTGCAGAAGAAGCAACTGTTTCAATAAGAGACTTGTATTATGCATTAAAGCATACAATTGAAGGAACCGAAGAAAACACTTTTGAAAATCAGGGAGAAAGCGATCCAATAATTGAAGACCTTGAATCTTCACTGAATTTATTAAGAGAAGAACTTCATTTAGCTGCTTCAAGCAAAGGCGTCATTTCAGGAAGCCTGAAAATAAAAGACGGAAAAGATACAATTGATTTAAGCAGAATGGGTTCAGGCGGCTGGGGAGTTCCATCCAATGTAGAGCCAGACAAAATAGAAATAAAAGATTTAAGCGCGGAATATGTTTTGTTTATAGAAAAAGATGCAGTATGGAAAAGATTCAATGAAGACCAGTACTGGAAAAAACACAAATGCATTATTATTACTGGAAGAGGCCAGCCTTCAAGAGCAGAAAGAAGGTTTGTTCAAAGGCTGAACAAGGAACATAAGCTTCCTGTTTTTGCTTTAATGGATGCAGACCCTTGGGGGATGTATATTTATTCAGTCATAAAACAAGGTTCAATTTCTTTGAGTTACTCTGAAGAAAAATTAGCTACTCCAGACACAAAATATATTGGGTTAACTGTAAGCGATGTTGAAACATTTAAGATTCCAAAAGAAGTCACAATTAAATTAAACAAGCTTGACGTTAAAAGAATTAATGAAATGAAAAGCTATGACTGGTTTAAGAAAAAAGAATGGCAACAAGAATTTGACTTAATGAAAGAAAAAGAAATCAAATTGGAATTAGAAGCTTTAAGCAAGAAAGGAATTCGTTTCATCACAGAAGAATATTTGCCTCAAAAAATCAAATCAAAGGATTTTTTGCCTTAATTTTTATATTAAAGTAGTTAGCTTGGCTGTCCATTCATCAACTATTTTTCCCTGCTTATCAAATACAACAGTAACTGTTTTTTTGGAGCCGGGATCAAATACTTCAACTTTAGTTAAGGCCTCTGACCTGTTCAAACCAATTTCTGGTTTACGATAAATTCTTTCTGCTACACATTGAAATTTACTTTGTGCTAATTCTTCTGCTAAAGGACTCCCTGATTTTATATCTCTTCCGGCAACCTCTCTTACTTTTTCAAACAAAGAAGGCTTTAAATAAGAACTGAATTCAACCGGAAGAAAATATTTCAGTCTGTTAACAATAACAGGAAAATGCATGCCTGCAATTCCCTGAAAAAAAACTGTTTTAATGAGTTTTGCATTTTTTTTGGTCGCAAGCCTTTTTTGCCATAAAACTGCGTTGCCATTATCGTTAAATAAAGTAGTTGAATTTTGGGTTTCTCTTGCAAAGCCTTTTTTTATTCCGTCAATTGTATCAATTTCCACAGCCCTCATTTTTTTAAGGCTTGCTTTCCTTAAAATAGGAATTCCTGCACGGTAAACAAAATCGCCTGTTCTTGCTCTAAGAACACTTGCGGCTTTCCTGACAGGCTTTGGAATTCTTGGCTTTTTCATTTTCAATCCCCAAAAAGATTAAAGCATAAGTGATTATTAAATCCATCGCAAAAGAAAAAAGTGCTTTAAATACTATTTTTTCGGGCAAAATTTAAAAAAG
>JAHJUD010000051.1 GCA_018829335.1 Microcaldota archaeon
GCAAAAACGCATGGAAAAGATACTCTGAAATTAAAAGAAAGATTCCAAAAATCAATCCAAGAGCTTTTTCTTTGAGATTAAAAGGATTAGAAAAAGAAGGATTAATCAAAAAGAAAGTTAGTGTAAAAAGCTTTCCAATAAAATCCGAGTATTCTTTAACTAAAAGCGGGAAAGATTTTGTTAAAGTAATTAATGCAATGAAGAAATGGACTTTGAAATGGAAGAAAATAGATAAAGAATGCAAAAAAATTTTGTGCGAACAATGCAAAAGATAAAGGAGTTGACTTAATGGACAAAAAAAATTTGTTTTTAGGGCTTTTAGCTTTAGTGCTTGTTTTTGGCTGCACTCAAGCTGAACCGGCAAAAAACAATAAAGTTAATAATTCAGATAATTCTGTTCCTGAAACAAAAACTTTTTCTTTAAGTGAAGTTGCAGAACATAATTCAAAACAAGACTGCTGGCTTGTTTTAAGCGGAAAAGTTTATGATGTAACTGACTTTATTGGTTCTCATCCCGGCGGAGCTGCAATTCTTGAAGGCTGCGGGAAAGATGCAACTGAATTGTTTGAAACACGTCCAATAGGTTCAGGAACACCTCATTCAGAAACAGCTAGAACTTTAAGGGAAAATTATTTCATCGGAAACTTAGAGTAATTAAAAATTAAAGTAAACGCTTAACGCAAATATTCCATGGAGTGTAGCCAAAGCTAATGCAATGTAAGCCATTCTTGAATGCCATTTAAATCCAAGAATTCTTTTTCCTTTTTTCTGCATTACTGAAATTAATGCAGTGAAAACAAATGCAAGATAAGTTATGATTCCTAACCAGAAAATTAATGGCTTGGAAAAAAGTATGGCGTATGCTATTTCTGAAATCATTTAATTATCCTCCTGTTTGTTGGCTATAAGACATCTCCTTCAAACAGGCTTTGAAGCAGCCTGTATTCTTGGTCTGAAACAGTCTTGTATTTGCCTATTACTTCAGTTAAAGGAAAAGGAGTTATTTCTCCGCCTTGCACTGCAGTCAGCATGCCGAATTTTTTTTCTTTCAGAAAGTCAACTGCTATACTCCCAACTCTTGAAGCCATTACTCTGTCATAAGCTGTTGGTTTTCCTCCTCTAAGCATATGGCCTAAAACCATTACTCTTACCTCTGTTTTGCATTCTTTGTCTATGACTTCCTTAAATGCATAAGCAAGGCCTCGGTTTGTAAGAATTACATGACCAAAATCATCTTTTTTTTCCTGTAATTGTTTTGGAGGCTCAACTCCTTCAGAGACAGCAAGTAAAGTGTGTTTGCCTTCTTTTTTTCTTTTATTTATTGTTTCAAAAACTTTTCTGATGTCATAAGGCTTTTCAGGAATCAAAATAATGTGTGCGCCTCCTGCAATTCCTGCCCTTAAAGTCAGCCAGCCTGCATGCCTTCCCATTACTTCAACAATAAATGATTGTTCATGGGATTTTGCAGTAGTGTGAAGCCTGTCAATGGCTTCAGCCCCAGTATTCAATGCAGAATCAAATCCAATAGTGTATTCTGTTCCCATTACATCATGGTCAATTGTTTTTGGTATTCCGACAACAGGAAGTTTGAAGTCATTATAAAGTTTTCCTGCAACGCCTAAAGTGTCTTCTCCACCAATTGCAATCAAAGCATCAAGCTTGTATTCCTTGAATTTTTTTAGTACTTCTTTTGGCCCTTCAGGGGTCTTATAAGGATTTGTTCTGGAAGAACCAAGAAAAGTTCCGCCTAAATCAAAAATGTTTTCCACTTTTTCTTCAGTGATTTTTTCGCTTCTTCCTTCATTAAGCATTCCTTTCCAGCCATGAAAAATTCCAATGGTTTTGTAGCCATATTCTTTGGCACGGTAATAAACTGACCTGATTGCTGCATTCAGACCAGGGCAGTCTCCTCCTCCAGTCAAAATTCCAATATTCAATTCAATCGCTTCTCTTTTTTATTCCAAAAATCTTCTTCTTTGAATTTGCTTCTTCTAAAGATTCCCATTGAATGCCTGCAAGGCTTTCCATCAACAGAACAATGCTTTATACAGCATTCCTGATGCACTATGCCATTCTTGAATTTGCATAAAATGATTTTGTCGTTTACTTTGCCGAATTCTTTTCCGCAAACAACACATTCAAGTACCATAATAAAACAAAAGAATTATATTGCGTTTCAATTTAATATTTATTGCATGCAGAAAGTATTAAATTTTGGCTCAAAGCAAAAAGAACAAATAAAAAAAGTTTTGAATAAATTTGAAGAAAAAAAAACTAATACTGCTTTTGAAGAAAAAAGAGTTAAAATAGATGATTCAACCATAACACTTTATTCCAATGGAAGGCTTGTAGTGCAGGGAAATGACTCTGAAAAAGTTGCAGAAGAGCTTGTAAGAATTATTAACATGAAAAACAAGTGTGTAATTGGAATAGATGAAACAGGAAGAGGAGAAAAAACAGGGCCTTTTGTAATTAGTGCAGTTTTAGGGGAAAACAATAAATTAATTGAATTAAGGGACAGCAAGAAAACAAAAAACATAAAAGAAAAAAGCGAAATTGTGACTGAAAACTCCAAAATGCAGATAATTTTTTCTTTGAATTCAGAGTATATTGATGAATTAAGAAATAAAGGAGAAACAATGAATTCAATCGAAGAAAAAGC
>JAHJUD010000003.1 GCA_018829335.1 Microcaldota archaeon
TCAAAGTTTCCAATCTTCATTCAGACCTAAAAAAATAGGTGAAACTTATATTAAAGCATTGCTGAAGTGGTGTGAAGAACTATTTTTTCCTTCTTTTTTTTGCAGTGTTTATTTTTTCTTTAAAGTTTTTTTTCCTGAAGCTTTAGCGCCTTTTTTTGGAAGAAAACTTTCAGGGAATTCAGTGTTAAAAGATTTCTTTGAAACAGGCTTTTTTACTGCAGGCTTCTGCACGGCCTTCACTGCAGGCTTTTTGTTTGCTTGAGCTTCAGCCAAAAAATCTTTTGCAGGTTTTTGAACAGGCTTTACAACTTGAACTTCTTTTTTCTGGTAAACCTGCATTTGATGAGTTTCATTTTCAGTGTCAAGCAAATAAATTTTTGCGTCAAACAAAAAGCCTAAAACAGTAACCCAAAAAGAATAAAACAATTCAACTATTATCCTCAAAAAGACAAGAAGAAAAACAAGTGCGCCTAGGTTTCCTGCAGTCAAAGGAACAGTAAAAACAACAATAAGGAAAAGATAAATTAAAGTTATGACTCCAATGAAAAGAAAGAAAAGCAAGGCAAAGCCTAAATTCCTAAAATAATTTTTTTTCGCTAAATGCAAGGCTCTTTTGATTGAACCAAAAGTGCTTTCGTTTTCAAAAAAAGGAATCTGCTTGTAGATAACAGAAAAAGGAGTTAAAATAAGAAAAACAATAAAGCATAAAATAAAGCTTAAAATCAAGGAAAATAAAAGAGGAACAAACAAACCAAAAAAAACTGAAGGGTCTGACTCTGCCATTACAGCTTTTAAGGCAAGCTCTGCAGGAGTAATAGAATACAAAAAATTAATGAAAGCAAAAATAAAAGGAAGAAAACACAAAACAAACAAAATGAAATAAATTAATCCAATTATTATTTCAACTTTGACTGAAGTGAAAATTCTCGGCTTTGTTTTGCCAAAAGAAGACCAGATGTCAAGGTTTCCTGATTCAAGATAATGCCTTGAAAAATTCAGCAAAGTTCCCTGCAATGCAGCGCCAACCAAAAGCATTACAATGAGCCACAACAAAAAAATAATGAAATAAACTACAATGCCTGCAGTTGTAAAAGTTAATGCAATAAAAGCAATTACTGCAATTAAAACAAAAATAACAGTTGAAACAACAAAAGCAACCATTCCAATAATTGAAACTGCAATAACATAAAGCCAGAATTTCCAGTTAAAGCTTTTGCTTAAAATAAAACCAAAAGAATCAATTACTCCAGTCATGCTAAAATTATAGTAAAAGGAATATTTAATACTATTCCAGAACATTATTTTTAAATGGACAAAAAAGATGCGGTCAAAGGCGGAAAATTCCTTTTAGTTTTAATTGGAGTTTATGTTTTTCTTTCAGTTTTATTTTATTTGATTCCATTGGAATGGATTGAATTTGTTATAGCGAAAACTGTTGTGTTGTTTTCTGGCGGAAAAATTGTTTCACAAGAGCCTGTATTAATTTTGTTTGAAAACTTTACAATTCAAATCAGTTATTTATGCACTGGATTAATGGAATTCATTTTACTTGCTTCTGCTCTGGCCGCAACAGAAGGAGTAGAAAACAAAAAAAAAGTTTTAGGGATAATTGGCGCAGGAATTGCAACTTTCTTGTTTAATATAACAAGAATAATAATAACCATTTCTTTGATTTCAACGAGTTCAATGCAAACAATAGAATTAGCGCACAATGTTCTCTTTAGAGTGTCATTGTTTGTTTTGATTGCAGGGTATTATTTTTTCTGGTATTATTTTTCAGTGAAAAAATGAATTTATTTTTTCTTAGATGCTTCAATTAAGTTATTTGATTCAGCAATCAACTGTTTTGTTCTTCTTTCATCACTGCCATACTTCCTTAAAGCCCTGCGAACACTAGTGCGCAAGTGAATAAGCCTTTTAATTCCTTGTTCTAAATTAACATCTCTTATGCGTTGTTCAACATAAAGTTTCCTTTTAACTGCTTCTGCACGGGCTATTGCCTGATTTATTTCTTGAATTTCTTTTGGCTCAATTTTTTTTGGTTTAGGGGTTTTTCTGGCAGTCCTTCTTTTTCTTCTTGCAAGCAAAACCTTTTGTCTTATCTGCATTGACCTGGCTTTTTTCATAATTCAACTAAAAAGAAAAGTATATAAAAAACAAACTGAATATATTAAACAGTGTAAATTCTTATACTTGGAGGGGGAAGGAAAAAATGAATAAAAAAATTTTATTTGGAGTTTTAAGTTTATTTTTAATTTTGGCTTTAGGAGGGTGCATTTTAAATCCAAATGACTCAACAGGAGGCGCAGTGAAAAACATCGGAACAAAAACAACAGGCAAGCCTGCAATAAAATGTGTAGAGGATTGGAGCTGCAGCCAGTGGAGTGAGTGTGTTAACGGAAGCCAGACAAGAACCTGCATTGATTCAGCTGAATGCGGCACAACAGAATTCAAGCCTGCTGAAACACAATCATGCACTGATGAAAACAGCTCATGCACTACACCAACAAACGGAATGAATCTGGATTATACTTACCAAGGGCAGACAATAACTTTATGTCCTGGAACATACAATCTCCCAAACGGAATATACATTAACGGAAACAACATAACCTTAGACTGCCAGGGAACAGCAGTATTAGACGGAAGCGGAACATACGATGAAAGCATTTGGTACACCACACACGCAGGAATACTTTTGGCAGGAAGATACAGTATTGTAAAAAACTGCCAGTTAAGAAACTACTTAAAAGGAATTGAAGTAAGCGGAGAAGAAGTGCTTGCATTAAACAACAAAATAATTGGAACCCCGCAGGAAACAACAGAAATTGAATTAAAAGAAGGAAATATATATTACAAGGATGCAGATGCAGGACAGCATACAGTTCCGTTTTATGTTATGCAGACAGCATCAGATGAAAGCACAGGAACCTTTGAAATTGACGGGCAGACAATCTGGTACAAAATAAATTTAACTGACTTAAACGAAGCAGACGGAAACATTACGTTCAGGGAAAACACTTCAAGCGGACAATTATTATACAATAATAATTACACTGACGAAGATTATAGTCAAACGCTGAGATTCAAGGGTTCAAATGCATTCCCAACATACACTTACAACCTAATGGTGGATGAAATTGGAAGCACTGCAAGAGTATGGCTTTTTTTCCAGACATTTCCTTCGTATGCCATTATTGAAACAGAATACGGAAAATCAGCATGGTTTGGAGGAACTGACACAGATGAAGACGGAGAAATTAACTTTAATTTCTATTTGCCACACAGCCAATATCTTCCTGTTGCAATGGGCGGAGACATAAATTTTGACATGAACAATAACTATGTAGGAATATGGGTGATTGATGAAAATGGAGATAACGCTTATGACGCTAAAGCATTCATTGACACAGGAACAGGAAACTTGATTGCACTGCCAAACATTGCATTAAATTATTACAGTTACGAAGCAGACTACCTTGATTATGGCATGAATTATGAACCGCCTGTATTTATACATTATGTAAGCGAAAATCCGGCTTCAGCATATCCTTCTTCAGCTTACACCCGGTTTGGTTCATTTGTTGAATTAAACAACCACCACTACAAAATAACTATTCCTGAAAACGAGCAGAACACGATTGGAATCTATACTGACGGAGACAGAAACTCAACCATATCAAAAAACTATTCATATGGAAACATGGCAGGAATAAAATTAATTTCAGGGTATAACAGCAGAGAACTAAAAGAAAATACATTCTGCAATAACTTTCAGGCAGATATTGTATGTGAAAACACAAGATATACTACAACAGAAGGAGACACTTGTGACACAACAGCAGGAGAAACAGATCCAATTCCATCAGCAGAATGCGGTTTCACCTGCAGTAACCCGTGCCCGAATTGTGCAGACCCAAACAGTTATGTGTGTGGTGACACAGACTTCAGCGGAAATGTTGATATAGATGATGTAATCTACGCCATAGCATACATTTATATGGGAGGAAATCCACCTGTTCCGCAGTGTTCAGCAAACGTTAACGGAGATTCAATGATAGACGTAGACGATGTAGTTTATCTTATAGACTACATTTTTACAGGAGGGCCGGCACCAGACTGCAGTCCTGTAACAACAAAAAGCAATGATCCAACAAAAGGAATGGCCTTAAACCAAGTGCTTGAAATATTAGGGAACGCACAATAAAAAAAGGCAGAAAAAAACTGCCTTTCTCTTTTTTCTTTTTTTGTTTGAAAGCCGGCAAAAAGAAGATATGTTTAAAAACTGTGTTAACACAGTTTTTATTAGAGGTGGTTTTTTGAGCAATATTACTGTTTCAGTTCCGGAAGAAATAAAAGAAAAAATGGGCTTGTTTCCTGAAACAAACTGGTCTGCAGTTGCAAGAAAAGCAATAATTGAAAGGATAAAACTGCTGGAAAAAATGGAAAAACAACTAAGCAAAAGCAGTCTTTCAGAAGAAGAAACAATTGCTTTAGGGAGAAAAGTCAGGAAAGCAGTTTCAAAAAGGTTTCTGGAGAACTGATTAAATGATTTTAGTGGTTGACGCAAATATTCTTTTTGCGGCATTGATTAAACCAGGGCTTACAAGAACAATTCTCCTGCTTTCAGAACACGAACTTTTTGCGCCTGAGTTTTCTGTTTACGAATTCAAAAAGCATTTAGAAGAACTTGAAAATAAAACAGGCCTGGAAAAAGATGAATTAAATGAACTTTTTGAAGAACTAATTGAATCATCTGGAATTAAGCTTATTGTCTTTGAGGAATTTGAAAACAAAAAAGAAGAGGCAAAAAAAATTTCTCCTGATATTGATGATTCAGCATATATTGCTTTGGCACTGCATTTAGGCTGTGGAATCTGGTCAAACGACAAAGAACTCAAAAAACAAAAAGAAGTGAAAATTATAACAACAAAAGAGCTGTTTGAAGAAATGAAAAAAGAATATTAAACAGGTTTTCCAGTAAGTTTAAATACATTAAAATGCTAATAATTCAATATAATGCCGTATTTGCAGTCGTGATTGAATGATTTCAGAAACTTTAGGAAATATTTATACTAAAATTGAAGAAAAGTTTTATTCTTTCTTTGATTTCCTGGAAGACAAAGGAATTCCGGTATACAAAATAATTGACCCAATAGAAGAAAAAGGAATCCCGTTTTTTCCGCTTACAATTGCATTAATTGTAATTTTATTAGTTGCATTGTTTGGTTTTGGTTTTGTCGGAACAGCATTTGAATCAAAAGTTTATTTAAACCTAAAAGACGACAGAGGAAACACATTACAAGGAGTAAACATTTTAGTTGAAGATTCGCAAGGAAACGAAATGTTTACTGGAATAAAAAATCATGGAGATGAATTAAACATTAAGGTTCAGGCAGGAGCAGAACTTACTTTTACTGCAGAAAAAACAGGATATGAAAAAAGTCAGGTAATATTAACAGTCATAAACAAAACGCATGAAGTGAATTTAAGCCTGAAAAAAGTTTTGAATACAATCAAGGCAAAAATAAAATTTTATGATGATGAAACAGGCACAGCAGTTTCAGGAGTTTATGCTGAAATTACAGGAACAGGAATACAAAAAAACGCTACAGCAGACAAACAAGGATTAGTTGAATTCTTGGATATTCCATTAGAAGAAGATTTGTCTTTAACTGCATCAAGCGATTCATATAATGAGTATACTGCAAGCATAAGGTTTGAATCAGATGAAACAAAATCAGTTTATTTGACGCCAAAAGAAATTGCATTAGAAGGAGAAAGCAACCTGATTATTACTTTATTTGACGAAGAAGGAAATTTGCTGGAAAACGCTAAAGTAAAAGTTTTTGATGCAGAAAGCAGTGAATTAATAGACGAAAAAATTGTTTCAGATGGAGTGTATTCAGAAAACTTTCCTAAAGGAATGGCAGTAAGGTTTACAGTAGAAAAAGACGGATTCAAGGTCTTTGAGTCAGAAACATTCACTTTAAGAGGAGAAGAAGAAGATTTAGGCGCAGTAACATTAGAAAAAGGAGGAAAAGAAGTTTTAGTTAATGTTGTTTATGCTGACACAGGAAACCCTGTTGTAGGCGCAGAAGTAACCTTATTTAATTCATTCAATGAGATAATGAAATCAGAGTTCACTTTATATGAAGGAAGCGTTTTATTCAAAGGATTAAACGAAGACGAAAATTATTTTGTTGGAGCCGAAAAAGAAACTTATCTGCCTGTAATTCAGGCAGTGGAAAGCAATGAAGAAACAATTGAATTAGTGAAAGAAACTTCATCTAACTCAAAAGAATTAACTGTATTAGTTGTAGACCAGGAAGAAAACACAATAGAAAACGCTTCACTGTATTTCACTAAAATGGAAGAAGAAACAGAAATTCCTTTGGGAATTGGAGTGAAATACACTGACACAGAAGGAAAATTCAAATTAAAGATTCCAATAGGAACAGAAGTTTATGTTAAAGCAGTAAAAGATTTAATGCAAGGAAAAGAATCTTTTGTAATAGGCGAAGTCAACAATAATTTGCTGATAAGGATTTCAAGAAAAGATTCAGTTAAAAGCATAAAATTTTTTGATGAAAACGGCCAGATTTTAGGCGGAAATTTAATCATTAAAACAAAAGAAGGCGAAATACTTTACGACGGGGAAGTAACAGGCGAAGTATTGTTTGACTCACAAGGAAAAAATTTTGTTGAAATAGAATTAACTACTCCTGACGGAAAAAAGTATTCAGAGGAATTAAATGTTGAAGGGCAAACAGACTTTGAAATAAACATTGATGAAGTGCAGTCAAATGAAAAAACACCTCAAATAGAATTCATTGGAATGACTGATATTTCAGGAAACGAAGTTGAAGGAATAACAAAAGACAAAGAATATATTTTAAAATTCAAAACAGAATGGAGTTTAGATTTGGAAAAAGGAGGAGTGCATTTCAGGACAGGAAATGATTCAATAAAATACACTGATTCAGAAGATATTGGAATAACAGGATTTGATGCAGGAGCAATAAAATATTTTTATGGAAGAAGTTTTTCGCCTAATCCTTCTCCAGGAAACGAAGACATTGATTATTCTAACAGAGGCCAAGGAGGAAAACAAAACAAGTTTGTTGAAATGTATTTTGATAAACCAGAAGGAACAAAAATAATCAAAATAAGAATTAAGGCAAGCGAACTAATAGAAGAAGAAAGTGTAAAAGTAAAGTTCAGGGCATGGAGTGAATTAAACGGAAATTATTACAGGAATCCATTAGATGAAGTGATTGGAACAGAAAAAAATTCAGCTGAAAGAAAAAGCCTTTACGCTGAAACAGGAGAAATAGAATTAAAAGTTTATAATTCAGAGCCTGAATGCAAACAAGAAATATGCGCTGAATACAATATAATAGACGAAGAAGGAAAAGTGTATGACAAAAAAGACTTTTTTGCATTAAAAAACAAAGTTTATGCATTAGAAATAAATCTTGAAGCAAGAAAAACAACTCAGGCAAACTTTAAATTAAATACTTCAAGCACTGGCCCAAGAATTGCATTTACGGGAAGTGAAGTAAGTTCTTTCAGCCAGTTTGCAGACAACAATAAAAGCGATACTTTAATTGAATTCAGTGCAGTAATTCCAAGAGAAGGCACAAAAACAAGAGTTTATTTTAAGGCAAAAACAGCAGGAGAAAGTTTCATTAAATCAAGGATTACAACTCCAATAGATTCATTAACTGAAAACTTTTATTTTAATGTATTTGAAGAAAAAGAAATGACGGCAAATATTCCGGAAAAAGTAATGCAGGGAAAAAACTTTGAGGCAGTAATAAAAGACATGGAAGGAAAAGGAATTGAAGACGCAAAAATTGTTTTCTTAAATGAAAAAGGCAGGACAGAAAAAACAATCATTGCAGATGAAATAAACGGAAAAAACGGAGTGTATAAAATAGAAAACAACTTAAAAGCAGGAAAATATCTGGTTAAAATTACTGCGCCAAAATTTATCCCAATAGAAAAAGAAATCCAGATTATTTTCGGTGAAGGAATAGAAATAGCTGAAAGCATTACAATAAATATTCCTGAAAATGTATTGTACTGGAAAGAAGAAACAGGAATAAAGAATTCAACAGAAGAAGTAATTGAAAATTTAAGCGCTGAAATAATTCCTGCAAACAACTTTCCAAAAGAATTCAAATTAAATGTGATTGTTCCTGCTGCATTAATTGCAGGAGAAGAAAAACAGGTTGAATTCAGTGCAGAATATTCAGGAAATGTTAATGCAATACTTTACGGGGAAGCAGCAGTTGAATTTACAGGAACAATAAAAGGAATTCCAGTTAAAACAGAAACAAAAGTAATAGTTAACTACAACCAGCAGCTTAATCCAGACTGCTTAGAGTTTGACAGAAAAGAATTAAAAGAATATTTGATTGGCTCAAACGGCAACTCAAAACAAATGGATTTAGGATTAAAAAACAACTGTGGAATCCCGTTGGAATTTGATTTAGAGGCAGTTCCAAAAGGAAATGCTGATCAGGAAATAGAATTCACTTCAGGAAGAATTAGAATAGAAAAAGATGAAGTCAAAACAATCAAAATAAATGTAATGAATAAAATCCAGAGAAATTATGTCCAGCAGACTGAAATAGAATATGATTTATATTTTAAGTCAAGCCAGATGACAAAAACAATTCCTGCAAAAATAATTTTATGGCATGAAATGTTTGCATTAGAGGTAAGCCCTGCAATAGTTTTATGGGTAACCCAAAGCAATAAAGGAGAACCAGGAATTGCAAGGCAGGCATTATTTTTAAGAAACACAGGAATGACAGACATACAGAATCTAAGTTTTTCAACTTTATTTGACAAGCCAGGAAACACTGAAATAAGGATTTTATGGGGAAATTTACAGCAGACAAACATACAGGAACTAAAAAAAGGAATGGCATTAATTCCTCCGATAGTGGTTGAAGCACAAACAGACACAACAGAAAACCAGATAATAATAGGAAAAATTGCAGTAACAGGAAACCTTGAAGGAAGAAATTACACTTTAAGAGAAATCAATGTAATAATAAATGTAAGTTCAGGCTGGAGCTGTTTGGAAGCATGGGGAGACGATTTATTGTTTAGTTCGCCTAAAGCAGAAATCGGTTCAATAGACAAAACCCTGCATATAACAAACAATTGTGTTGAACCAGTAATCATTAAAGACATTACTCCTGGAAAAATCGGAGGAAACACAATAAGCTTGGTAGAATACAATTACACTTTGTATCCAAACGCAAGCCATGAATTTGTTTTAAGATTAAAAAAACAGGCAGAAACAAACCAGAAAACAAAAATACAGGTAACCGCGGTTGGATTAAACACCTCAAAAGTTATTTCTTCAATGCCTGCAGAAATTGAATTAGCAATAGGAAAAGGCTCTGGAGTTTGCGGAAACGAAACAACTCCATGCAAAGCAGAAAACGAGACAAGCTTAGAGTACTGTGATGCAACAGGAAATGCAAGCTTTTATTTCCCTACAATTTCATCAAATTGTACTGATGGTTACTGTGACGCAGAAGAACTGGGAAAATTTTTGTCAGAAAAATTTGAGGAAGAAATAAGAAAAGCAAAATTAAGGATAGCAGATGTAAAAACAATTGAAAATTTAGGAAACAAATGCAATCTCCCAGGAAGATACTGCACTTTTGGCGCATTAGGGGTTTCAAATACAAGCTTTGACTTTTACTTAAAAAACGATAATTTAACAAAAGAATTGCTTGAAAGTGAAATAGAAAAATTAAAGTCAGCTGAACTGCAAAATGTGTTTGTAAGAATAGGAGAAAACGAAGAAGACATGTATTCAAGTGCAGGAACAGCATTTGGAGAGCATTTAATTTTAATTCCTTCAATTAAAGGATGCGGAAAATATTCAGCAAGAATTTTAGGGGCAGTGGCAATAAACGGAAACGAGTTAAGGCAGGATTCAACTACTTTGCTGTTATATATAGAGAAAGGAAGAGAAGATACGCCTGAATGCAATAACAGAATACAAAATTTCATGAACTTTCTGCCGATAGATGAATCTTACACTCCAAACAACAGCAAAAACAGCTGGTTAGGCATAATTGTAAGCAACCCAGATGTAAAAAGCCTGCAGGAAAATTTTTCTAAAACATTATTCAAAGACGAAAAAGGGTTAAGGGTTACATCAAACAAGCAAAACAACAGGCTGACAGTAGGAAGAGGAGAATTTGACCAGACAAAAGGCATAGTAAAAATTTCAATGAACAGAAGCGGAAGTCCTGATACACCAAAACAATTAGACGTCTACATAACCAATAATTTTTTTAATTCAGACAAAGAAATACAGAATGACATTGCAGCTGAAGCAGGAAAAATCATTTCTAATTTAAAAAATGGAAAAATAGAAAAAGGATGCATTTCAGAAAACGAGGATTATTTGATTTTGGGTTCAGTGAAAAACATTTCTGAAATTGCCAACCTTCAATGGAAAGATGATACAAAATTAGTTAACTTGTATCCAGACAATTACAGTTGCGCTAAATTAAAACTGCAAAGCAAACTGGAAGCGCCTGAAGCAGAAATAAGCTTTAGGTTTGTGAATAAAGACGTTCAAGGAATTTCAGCTGAAGAAACAGTTTTCAGATATCCTGACAAAACTGAAATAACAAACAAA
>JAHJUD010000004.1 GCA_018829335.1 Microcaldota archaeon
CCAAAAATGCCTTTAGATGTAGAAGATGCAATGACTCAAGGCCAAATAGGTTATTTAATTCAAAAATCTTTAAGAAATTTTTTACCAGAAAAAGAAATTATTACAATTGCAACAGAAATTGAAGTAAACGAAAAAGATTCTGCTTTTCAGAATCCGTCAAAGCCTATTGGCCCTTTTTATTCAAAAGAAAAAGTTAAAGAACTAGAACTAAAAAATTTCATTGAAGATTCAGGAAGAGGTTTTAGAAGAGTTGTTGCCTCGCCTGAACCACAAAAAGTAGTTCAACTGCAAACCATTAAAGAGCTTACAGAAAAAGGAAAGATTGTTATTTGCTGTGGCGGAGGCGGAATTCCAGTAATAAAAAAAAGGAATAAATGGATTGGAGTTGAAGCAGTAATAGACAAAGATAAAGCATCGCAATTACTTGCAAACTCTTTAGACATAAAAAAAATTGTAATTTTAACTGATGTAGAATTTGTTTACTTGAATTACAATAAAGAAAACCAGAAAGAATTAAGGAAAATTAAAGTAAAAGAACTCAAAAAGCTTTTAGAACAAGGCGAATTTGGAAAAGGTTCAATGAAACCAAAAATTCAGGCATGCATTAAATTCATTGAATCAGGCGGAAAAAAAGCAGTAATCACTTCTTTAAATAAACTAATTCCTGCAATTCAAGGAAAAACAGGCACTGAAATCACAAAATAAAAGCTTTAAAAAGACTACTAAATAGAAATAAAGTAACAAATAAGGCTTTGGAGGGGATAGGCTTTATGAAAAAATTTGTTTGTGTCGGCTGCTATAATGAATACGACAACAAAGCAGAAGCAGAAGCATGCTGTGGAGAAGAAGCAGAAGAAATACAAGAAGAACCAGAAGACGAAAAAACAGATGAAAACCAGACAGAAGATTCAGAAGACGAAACAGAATTGCTGTAAATTAAATTTCTTCCCAGACTTCAACGAAATTATCAACTAATTCATCAACAAAAGAAGTTTTATGTTCAACCAGCAAAGAAGCAACTTCATTTGGTTTAACTACAAAAAAAAAGCTTTCTCTTCCTCTTTTTTCTCTTCCCAAAACTTCTTCTTTTACTAACTGTTCTAAATGCCATGAAATAGTAGAAGGAGACAAAAAAACCGCTTTAGAAATATCCAGATTGTTTGCCTGCTTTTTTTCCAATAAAAACAAAATAATTTTTCTTGAACTAGGCTTTCTCAAAAAACTCATTGCAGCTTTTTCTTCTACAACAGATTCCTTAACAGAATAATAACGCAAAAACTTGCCTTGCCTGAAAGTCTTAATTAAATGTTTTTTCTGCAAAAACTCTAAATGATATTGAAGGCTTCCAACTGCAATTCCTGTTCTTCTCTCTAATTCCCTGAAATGCAGTCCAGGATTTTGTTCAATTATATCATAAATCTTC
Organism: Microcaldota archaeon; assembly: GCA_018829335.1. GTDB lineage: Archaea > Iainarchaeota > Iainarchaeia > Iainarchaeales > 1-14-0-10-31-34 > 1-14-0-10-31-34. The sequence continues at coordinate 1,424 of JAHJUD010000004.1, forward strand.
CTTCTGGAATCTAAAATTAAAGCATCTTCCATAAAGAATCAATTAATTCCTCTTAGGCTTGAAAAACAATGCAACAAACAATAAAGCCAGAATCAATAATTCAAAAACATTCTCTGACGCATCAGGCAAAAACCAGCCAGGAGAAACAAACAAATCCAATATTTTCAGCAACCATTTAACCCCAAACAAAAAAAATGCTGCACTAATCAACAAAAGCCTTCTGGACTTGTTTTTAAAATAAGCTTTAACTGAAATAAAACACAAAACCAAAGCAAACAAAAAAACAAGAAATCTTGTAATTGAATCAAAAGTATAAGCCATTTCAGTTACAGGCCTTAAAAAATCCCATGGACCTGAAGCAAAAGCCAAAGGAATCAATGCAACAAAAAACAACCAAAAACTTTTTCTCAACAAAAACACCACCTTAAAGAATCATAAACAAAAGTGTTTTAAAAAGAAAACAGGCAGAAAATAAAGAAAGAATAAAGAAAAAAACCTAAAAAAAAAGGAGGGAAAAATTTCGTGAGGTGAAATTTTTCCGGGGTGAAGGAAGATAAATGTTTTATTCCAAACTAATAGTAGTTTTGGCTTTATAAAGGGTTTTTGGTACAATACTTGCAGAATAATACAATAATCGAATCAGGCTTTTTTCAGCAAATACGACAATAATTCAGGCTTTTTCTGTATTTAATTAATGATTTCAGTCTTTGACTCTTTTAATATGATTTCTTACTTTTTCTGCCGAGCCTTTTGCATGAAATGCCTTGAAAAAAGCAATTGCTTCAGAACAAGCCCTTGCCTCTAAAGCTTCCTCTATTTCTTTTTCAAGCAAATAAATTTTGTCAAAAAACAGGAATTTTCCGTTGTCATCTTTTGCTCCTGTTGCAAACTTAATGTATTTGCCTAAAATTTCTTCTTCACTATGGCATCCTTTTTTTTCTGCTTCTTCACTAAAAGAAGTTAAAGTCCAAGAAACTATTTCACGATATAATTCAGGCTTCATTGATTTAAGGACTTCATAAAAAATATTCTGCCAGAAAGTGCCGACATTACCTTTTAGAATAGATTGGGCAGGAAATTTTTCTTTAATTAATTCTCTTGGCGTGCCTGTAATTCCATGCTGTGCAATCCTTACATTAGAACCTTCTTTTTTTAATGCTTCAGCTACAGCAACAGTTTGTTCAATATTAATTGAAATTTGTTCAATTTGTTTTCCTTTTTCATCATAAATGTTTCCATGCGTTGAACCATTAGCTATTCCAATCACATGAGGAAAAACTCCATTCCTGTTTAAGGCTTTAATAAAAACAACTGCTTCTTCAGGAGTTGTAAGAACCATTCCATGCTCATTTTTTTTGCCTATTTCTCCTACTTCAACTTCCAAGCCAAACTCTTTTCCCTGCATTTTTTCTTCAATAAATTTTGCCAGTTCAGTCGTAACATCAATATTTTTTTTGAGTTCTTCTTCAGGGGTTTTGCCGTTAAAATCAAACAAAAAAGAGGCGTCAATTGCAAAAGAAGTAAAGCCTGCTTTAATTTGTGCTTCAATTAATTTCTTTATTTCAGAGATTTCTTCTTCTGAACCTTTTTTTATTGTTAAATGGTCTGCATGCAATGCCCATATATCAAAACCTGTTTCTGAAGCCGCTTCTTTTGTCTGCTGGGCAAAATCTTTTGGTTTAAATCCAGTGTACCCGCCATTTAAATCTGATTCAGATTTAGCTATTTCCATTATTACTGCAGCATCCATTTTTTTTGCTGCCAAAAAAATTCCTTTAAGTATTCCTTTGGTTATCCTGACATTACAGGCCATAATAATTGTTTCATC
>JAHJUD010000052.1 GCA_018829335.1 Microcaldota archaeon
CTACCAGAGGCTTTAAAGAAGAAGAAATGAAAATGGTTGGGGAATGGATTAACAGGATAATTGAAAACAAAAACGATGAATCTGTCAGAAAAAAAGTCAGAGAAGAAGTAAAAGAACTATGCAAAAACTTCGTGATTTACTGAAATACTAAAGCTTTAAATTAATCAAACTCTTAATTTTATTACATGAAAAAAAGTAAAGCAAAGAAATTTGGAATAGAAATCATATACAAACCTCCTATAGACACTGCAAAAGATTACCAGCGTTTTTCTGCTATATTTTACTCGACTTCAAACCCGTCTTCAGAAAACTTTATTTCAAACAGAAGAATATCTAAAGCAATAAGAAAAGACAGGAAAGAATTATCTGAATCAAATTCTAAAAGAAAGCTTGGATATATTATTATTTCAAACAGAAAAATATCTAAAGCAGTAAGTAGAAAAAATAGGAATGAATCATCTGAATTAAATCATAAAGAAAAGATGGGTTATATAACTGCCACAATTGATCATGACAATTTAGTTTGGAATGACTACTATCCATTATTCTATGCTCCTGCAGAGAACTTAAGACACAAAGGAATAGCTAATTTGCTTGAACTGCTTTTATTAAAAGAAGTAAAAAAAAAATGTCCGAAAATAAAGTATGTTTATCATTTTGATCCTTCAAACTCCAGAATCACACAAGTCAACAAAAGAAGGTTGGATGTATCCAGAGAATACACTATAAAAGAAGCAATCTCAAAACTTGAAAAAAAGATTAATTCTGACAGGAGAAAAGCAAGACAAAGAGTGTCCCTTGCAAAAAGAATTAAAGCAAACAGGAAAAACCCTAAAACAAGAAGAACAAAACAAATTAAGAGAATGCAGTTAAGAATGGCTGCATAAAAAAATCAAAAACTTTTTTGCTGAAAAAACCCTGATTAAGCTTAAAACGCAGGTTATTAACCCCTTGCAGGCTTTCTTTTGTTGTGAATGCAAAAATTAATAAAAATAAACTGCCAAAACTTCTTCCAAAAAAAAACCCTGTTTTATGGGTTGAATTATTAAAGTCAATAAGCAGTTCAGGCCATACAAGCGGTCCTACAAGCCAGTATTATATTCAAGGATACCAGGCAGTATTTGAAAAATGGGGGATAACAAAAGGAAGAAACATTGACTTAAAATTAATTGACAGAATTTTAAGCGAATACAGTGAAACAAGACTTCTCCCTGTTTTTAAGCCTTAAAAACCAAATTCAATTCATTTTCTGAAAGCAAATTCTTTAAATTAGTTTATCTGTAAGAATATTTATGGCAGCAAGAGTATTTGACGGAAAAAAGCTTGCAGAAAAAATTAAAGAAAAAATTGCAAAAGAAATCAAAGAAAAAAACCTGAAACCAAAACTGTCACTGATTTTAGTTGGAAATGACCCTGCCTCACAAGTTTATGTTAAAAAAAAACATGAAGCCTGCCAAGAAATAGGAATAATTTCAGACCAGCATTTTTTTACAGAAAAAGCTTCAGAAAAAGAAATAACTGAATTGATTGAAATATTAAATAAAGACCCAGAAGTTTCAGGAATTTTAGTTCAGCTTCCACTGCCAGAGCAAATCAGCGTAAAAAAAGTAATTAATCTTATTCTGCCTGAAAAAGACGTTGATGGATTTCATCCAGTTAATATAGGAAAAGCTTCAATTGGTCAGAACTGCTTTTTTCCTGCAACACCTTTAGGAATCTTAAGATTAATAGAAGAAGAAAAAATTGAATTACAAGGAAAAAATGTTGTGATTGTAGGCACAAGCAATATTGTAGGAAAACCTTTAGGCTTAATGCTGTTAAACAAAAACGCAACAATAACTTACTGCAACAAATTTACTAAAGACTTAAAAGAATTCACAAAAAAAGCAGACATTCTGATTTCTGCTGTTGGAAAGCCAAAGCTAATAACAAAAGACATGGTAAAAAAGAATGCAATAGTAATTGACGTTGGCACAACAAGAAATGAAACAGGAAAATTAACCGGAGACGTTGACTTTGAAGAAGTAAAAAAAACTGCTTTATTTATTACTCCTGTGCCGGGAGGAGTAGGGCCTTTAACTGTTGCCTGCTTAATGGAAAACACGCTTAAAGCAGAAAAACAATCTTTTAAGAAAAGATTGAGCAAAACGTCCGAGATAAACTCAGACTGCACAGGTGAAAAAAATGATTAAAATTGCTGTTTTAGGTTCAACTAATGGAACAGATTTTCCTGCAGTATATGATTTTTTAAAAAACTATGATAAAGCTGAATTAGTTGCAGTAATTTCAGACAAAAAAGATTCAGGAATTCTTGCAAAAGCAAAAGAAAAAAAAGTTGAAAGTTTATTCATTGACTCAAAAGAATTTAATTCAAGAGAAGAATCTGACAAAAAACTGCTTCAAGAATTAAAGAAAAGAAAAATTGACTTGATTGTTTTAATTGGCTATATGAAATGGATTACAAAAGTTTTGCTTGAAGAATACAAAAACAAAATAATGAATATTCATCCTTCTTTGCTTCCGTCTTTTCCTGGCATGAATTTGTCTGTCCACAAAGAAGTATTAGAAAAAGGATGCAAGATTTCCGGTGCAACAGTTTTTTTTGTTGATGAAGGGCAGGATTCAGGCCCAATAATCTTGCAAAAAACAGTTGAAGTGTCAGAAAATGAGACTCCTGAAACACTGAAAGAAAAAGTGCAGAAAGCAGAACAAGAAATCCTGCCAAAAGCAATAAAGCTTTTCTGCGAAAACAAACTAAAAGTTGAAGGAAGAAAAGTCAGGATAATGGAATGAAAAAATAAATGAAGAAAAAATAAAAAAAGGAAATCAACAAAATTGGAGTGATTAAATGAATGAAGTCAAAACTGCATTGATTTCTGTTTCAGACAAAACAGACATCATAAATTTTGCCAAAGAACTGCAAAAACTTGGAATAAAAATTCTTTCCACAGGAGGAACATTCAAGGAACTAAAAAAAGCAGGAATTAAAGTGCAGGAAGTTTCTGATTTTACTGGCTTTCCTGAATTAATGGACGGCAGAGTAAAAACTTTGCATCCCAAAATTCATGCAGGCATTTTAGGCAAAAGAAAAGACAAAAAACACTTAAAAGAAGCAAAAGAAAACAAAATTGAATTCATTGACTTGGTTGCTGTAAACCTTTATCCTTTTAAGGAAACAATAGAAAAAAATTCTTCTCTTGAAGAATGCATTGAAAACATTGATATTGGCGGGTCAAGCATGATTCGCTCTGCTGCAAAAAACCATGAATTTGTTGCAGTTGTAACTTCTCTAGAACAATACACTGAAGTCATTGAAGAACTCAAAAAAAACAAAAACAAGTTAAGCAATAAAACAAAACAAAAATTAGCGGCAAAAGCTTTTTCTCTTACTGCATTTTATGATTCATTAATTGCAGATTACCTAAAAAACAAATTTAATCCAGAAGAACTTTTTCCAGAAAAGCTTTCCCTTGGATTTGAAAAAATTTCTTCTTTAAGATACGGTGAAAACCCTCATCAAAAAGCAGCAGTGTTTAAAGACGGTTTTTCATCCAAAGGAAATTTAACTGACATTGAAATCTTAAACGGAAAAACAATGTCTTTCAACAATTACTTTGACGCTGACTCTGCTTTAAGTTTGGCAAAAGAATTCTCTGAACCTTGTGCTGTAATATTAAAGCACACTAATCCCTGCGGTGTTGCAGTAAGCGAAAAATTAGAGGATGCGTTTCAGAAAGCATTGGATTGCGATAAAGAATCAGCTTTCGGCGGAGTAATTGCATTAAACAAAAAAGTTAATCTGGAAACAGCAAAAAAAATCACTTCTTTTTTTAATGAAATTGTTTTGGCGCCGGACTTTGAAGAAAAAGCAATGGAAGAACTAAAAACAAAAAAGAATTTAAGGGTTATAAAAGTAAACGATTTTGATGCAAAACCAAAAGGATTTGACTTAAAAAGGATTAAAGGCGGTTTATTGGTTCAAGAATTTGATAAATTTGCAGTAACAGAAAAAGAACTTAATTTTGTTTCGCAAAAAAAGCCATCCAAAGAGCAAATTGCAGAACTTTTATTTGCTTTTAAAGTTGTAAAGCACATTAAAAGCAATGCAATAGTTGTTTCCCAGAATAATGCAACAATTGGCTTAGGTGTCGGGCAAACTAGCAGGGTTAAATCAGTTAAATTAGCTTTAGAGCAAGCTCAAGGAAAAATGTCTGATGCAGTTTTAGCTTCTGATGGTTTTTTTCCTTTTTCTGATTCAATTGAAGTTCTTCCAAAAGAAATCACTGCTGTAATCGAGCCAGGCGGAAGC
>JAHJUD010000053.1 GCA_018829335.1 Microcaldota archaeon
CAAAAAGTTCGGTATTTTTTTGTAGCCTGTTTCTATTTCCATGTCTTTTACAAGCATTTCATGAATTTTTTTTATGTCTTTTTCCCTGACTTTAAACTTTTTTTTCAGGATTAAGTCAATTACTTTTCTGCTGTTTCTTGTTTCATACACTTCCCTTAGATCCTTGTCTTTTGGGACAATTTTGTCAAACATTATTATTGAAACATCCTTGAGAGTTAAGCTGTTTCCTTCTAATGCATTTGATTCATAAGTGAAGTTTACTGTAAACCTGTCAAATAAATCCTGCAATTGTTTTTTTGTTAATTTTGAAACAATCTTTTTGTATTCTTGTTTTGTTTTTTCAATTTTTGCAATTTGTCCTGAAGTAAAAACAAGGTTGGTTTCATATCTGGAAATAGCTTCTTTAAATCTTGCTTCAGATTCCTTTTCTTCAAAATACTTTTTTAGTTCAGGCGTTATTTTTTTTGTTTCCACTCTTTTGTTTATTTTAACGATTTTTCCGTTTTCCAATCTAACTGAATGAACTGCATACAAATACTTTTTGCCTTTTATTTTTTTTTCAGAGAAATAGACCATAAAAAAAGTTAACTCCACAAATTATTTAAACATATGGTTTTTGTGGGGTTAACGCTCAAAGGAAAAGCAAAGCTTATTGCAGCACCACTTTATGTGGTGCGCTCCCTTCCAAGGAGCAGCTCGGAACGCTCTGGCCGGAACCTTGGGCAATCAGTTAAAGTTCAAAAACCAACATACTTGTGCGCTTTGAATTTAATAAAACTTTCAGGATTCAGGATTATGCTTTTTTACTGGTTAATATTTCTTTTAGCTTGTTTTTCGTTTTCTGGAATTGTTCTTCCGGAAGCATGCCGTAAACTCCTTGTAATGCATCCTTAAATCCTGTTGATTCAATTTTTTCCAGAATTTTTTTGATGCTTTCTTTTGGAATTGGAGTTTCATCTGAAATTTCTTTAATCTTTTTCTTGTCAAGTTTTATTGAAGCCAGCATGAAAACGTCTCTGATATCTGTTTTTCTGCTGCAAATAGATTTCATAACAAAAAGCATTTCAGGATTAACTACTCTTGTTTTAATTTTTATTGGAGAACCTTTCCCGTAAATTATTCTTTTCTCGGAATGCTTAAAAATTTGTTTTGCTGTAAATATTGTTCCAGTTATTCTGTCTTCAATATTTTCAGCTAAAACATCAAAAGTTACTTTAACTGGTTTTTCTGCTGAAAGGCAAAGAAATTTTCCATTGTAAGCTGTTTCCCCAAAAGCTTTTTCGTTAAAACCTTTTGATTCAAAAAATTTTTTTACTGCAAACAAATCTTTGTTGTTTTTTACTACTATGTCGCAGTCAACTGAAAATCTTGGAAGAGTAAAAGCGTTAACTGCATACCCGCCGATTACAACAAAATCCGCTTTTATTTCTTCTAATAAAGAAAACACGAATTTTTCTCTTTCTTCAAAAATCATATTGCTTCACTTACTTTATTTAACATTTCTTCTGAAGCAGAAGTTTTTTTGCCGTATTTTCGCGAAAAATAAGCTAAAACATATTCAAATGAATCCTTGTTTTGTTCGCAGAATTTTATTGTTTCTTTTAATGATTCAACTGGTTTTCCATTATGCAAAGAAATTTGAATAGATGAAACCGGTTTTAACACTATGAATTCCCCGACAACATTTGCCGGCTTGTCAATGAAAAAATTGATTCCTTCTGAATCCAAAAAATTTTCCCACTTTTTTAAGTCTTTTTTCAATACTTTCACAAAAAAAGGAGAATATTCCCAGCTTCTCTGAATGTATGTTTCATTGCTCCAGATTTCTGCCGCACTTGCTTTAGTAAAACAATATTTTAACTCTGCTTTCTGCAACACATTTTCTGTTTTTTGCCTGAATAATCCTTTAATTCCTTCTTCTGGTTCAACACACTTGTAAATTCCTTTTTTGATTGTTTTTAACCATCCTGCTTCATTTAACTTGAAAATTAATTTTTTTAACATTTGTTTTGAAAAATACCATCTAATGCTGTTTAAGTCAAACTCGTTTTTTTTGAATTTCAAATACAACAAGGAATACAATGAAAATTCTTGTTTCGTCAATGTATCAGTCATATTATAATATTAAAAAGAAAAGAATAAAAAGGTTACCATATAGGTAACTACGCCCTGGTCGGAACCAAGGTCAATCAGTTAAAATTCTGAAACCAATGAATGTAATGGTTTTCTGGTTTAATAAAGCTTGTCATCTAATTTTTAAAAATTAATATTCAGGATTTAAAATTTAATTTCTTTTGCTAGCTTGCTTCCTTTTTTCACGTATCTAAATTTTTTCGGGATTTCTAACTGTTCTTCGGCAGTTTTTATCATGTCTATCAGGTATAATCTGTTTTCAGTTGGTTTATTTTTTTGCAGTCTTTCAAGCATTTCTTGCCTTATTCTAAGCCAGTGTTTTATGCTAATCAGACCCAAACTTCTTTGGGGCAATTCTCTTGGTTTTGTTCTGGTGTTTCTGTCTTTTGATGTTCCTTTATAAATTTGTTTGGAGGTTCCGCTTGTTCTTCCTTTTTTCATTTTTGCACTTGCACTGGGATTTAAGTGTCTTCTGTCAAAAGCAACTTTGAACCATTTATTTTTTGGGTCATTAACCGCATATAATCTCACATTTCTGTCAGTGCTTTTGATGTCCCATAAATGGTATTTTTTTTGAGGCGATCTTTTATTTATGATGGGTTTTTTCATTATGTAATTTGTAATCAATCTTTTTTAAAACACATTATAATTTTGTTTACTTTAAAAAATTCATTAGTTTTTTTGGTTTAAAACCGTTTCTTTTAATAATATTTGAGGATGCAGTTTGATTTCCCATCTAACTCTATTTTTATGTGAGAATCACACATATTTCTGAGTTCGCTTGAGCTTCCTGCATAACAGTGAATGTTTATAACTTCTTTTCCAAGCAGTTGCGTTAATTCTACTGCCGGCACAAAATCTGCGTCTCCTGTAACTAACAGAGCTGTATCAAATTTTTTCTGGAATGACGCTTTAATCATATCTGCTACAAGCATTATGTCTATTCCTTTTTCTTTGGAGAGTTTATGCAATCCTGATTCTTTCAGAAATTCTTCAAGTTTTGGTTTGCAGGATTTGCAGAAATCAATGTTGTTTTTGGCTTTTTCAACTCTGGAATCTACTTTTATGTATTTGAGTTTTCTGTGCCTGATGACTATATTTGGAATCTGCTTTTTTAGTTTTTCGTGGAATCTTTGTTGTGCGGCATATTGTTCTGGTTCCAAGCTAAAGCTTTTTATTGCATCATAAAAAAATGTTTTTTGTATTTCAAATTTTTTTGTCAGTTCAGAGTAAAACCAGTCATATTTGAAGTAATCAAATATTTTGTTTTGTTTTAATCCGTGGTAAAGGTTTGAACCATCAATAAACAGAAAACATTTTTTGGAATTCATGATAAATCGAAAGAGCCCGCGTTTGCCGAAGCAACCGCGGGGCTGCAATACAAATATAGTGTATTTTATTGTTTTTAAAGGTTTCTTAGAATTTAAAACTAGTTTTTAAAGATACTCTGTTATTGAGTTGAACTGAATGTATTCACGCCCTGGCCGGGAATCGAACCCGAGTCACAGCCTTTCTCCCCCTTTCTTTCTTTTCGGAAAGAAAGAAAGTGCTAAGTTACCCCAAAGAAAGAAAACGAAAATGATAGTTGCACTTCAAATATGTTTTTCTTTGGACAA
>JAHJUD010000054.1 GCA_018829335.1 Microcaldota archaeon
AAAAGGATTTGAAAGAGCAGGAATAAAAAAAGCTTTTTCTGTGGGCGGGGCTTTAGGGTACAGGGCATCAGAAATTAACAGGCTGATAAACAAAATGATTTAGGGTGTTTGAATGGTTGTAAGAAGAAGAAAAAAAACAAACAAATTAAGAGGAAAAAGACATCATGGAAAAGGAAACACAAAAAACAGAAGAGGATCAGGAATAAGAGGAGGAGTAGGAAAAGCCGGAAGCCACAAACACAAGTACAGTAAATATTACACTGAATTCGGAATAAAAATCAGGTTAAAACCCAAAGACAAAGGAGACAACATTAACATCTCTGAACTGGAAAACTACCTGGAAAAAAAACTGAAAAAAGAGCTTGTTGCAAAAAACAACGAAGTTTTTGTTGTAGACGGAAAAAAATGCGGATTGCATAAAATACTTGGAAGAGGAAACACTAAAATTAAAGTTGAAACAAAAAATGTCAAGGTCACACCAGACGCAAAAACAAAAATAGAGACAGCAGGAGGAAAAACAGAATGAGCATTTTGGATATAATGGAACCATTTTATAAAATGCTTCCAGAAGTAAAGGTTCCAGAAATTGCGCCTCCACTGAAAAAAAGATTAATGTGGAGCGGTCTTGCATTAATTTTATTTTACATATTAGGCCAGATCACTGTAATTGGATTAAGCGCTTCATCTGCTGGAGCATTGGCAAACTTGCAGGTAATTCTTGCATCAAAAATTGGCTCATTGATTACAGTAGGAATCGGCCCAATTGTACTGGCTTCAATCATACTTCAGCTTCTTGTAGGCGGAAAAATACTTGACATTGATTTAAGCAACCCAAAAGACAAAGCAAGGTTTTCAGGACTACAAAAACTTTTTGCAGTAATTTTGTGTTTTTTTGAAGCAGCAGTTTATACTATTTCAGGAATGCTTCAGCCTGCAGCAGGAATGTTTATTCCAATAATACTTCAAGTATCATTTGGTTCAATTATATTATTGTATTTAGATGAAGTGGTATCAAAATACGGAATAGGTTCAGGAATAGGGTTATTTATTGCAGGGGGAGTTTCAGAAACAATTTTTTGGAGAATTTTTGCTCCAGGAACCCCAGAAACAGGAGGAATTGCTCCAGGAATAATATGGCAGTTTATTGCATCTTTTTCAACAGGAATTGATTTCCTGTTACTGCTTCCAATTCTTTCAACTTTAATTGTGTTTTTTGTTGTAGTTTATGCAGAAGGAATGCATGTAAATATTCCAATTACAATGGGAAGAAAAGGAACCGGAGGAAGATTTCCTGTAAAGCTTTTATATGTTTCAAACATTCCTGTAATTTTAGCTGTAGCCTTGTTTGCAAACATTCAGTTATGGTCAATGATTGCACCAGGAATTCCATTAATAGGCCAGTTTATTTCTCCAATACTTAATATAGTTGCATTTTATGTGAGTTCACCTTATGGGTTAATTGAAACCCTTGCAAGAGGCGGCCTTCAGTTAGACTTGATTTTCCACGGAATAGTTTACCTGATAATTTTAGTTTTGGTTTGTGTTGTTTTTGGAAGGTTTTGGGTTGAAATGGGAGGACAAGGGCCAGAAGCAGTAAGCAATCAGTTAAGCAATTCAGGAATGTATATTCCAGGATTCAGAAGAGACCCAAGAATTATCAGAGGAATATTAGACAGATATATCCCGCCAATAACCATTTTAGGGTCAGCTTTTGTGGGATTGCTTGCAGGATTAGCAGATTTTACTTCAGCTTTAGGTTCAGGAACAGGAATCTTACTGACAGTAGGAATAGTTTATCGTTTATATGAAGAATTAGCAAAACAACAGTTAATGGAAACAAATCCGTTAATGAAAAAATTATTTGGAGGATAAACAAGGTTTAAAACAATGATGTTAAAGAAAATAATAAGTGCATTAAACCTTATTTTATGCTTTTATAGGTGAATTGATGGTTGTATTTAGTCCAGTAATTGATGTTGCATTGCTTGCAGTTGTAGTGGGAATAATCTCACAAATACTGCAGAGAAAATTAATGGACAAAAAAGGGCAAAAACAAAAACAAGATGCAATGAAAGAAAAGCAGAAAAAATTAAAGGAATTAATGAAACAAAACGATGAAAAAAGCAGAAAAGAAGCAGAAAAAATTAACATGGAATTAATGTCAGACATGAAGGAAATGTTCAAAGGAATGCAAAAATTCATGCTTGCATCATTTGTGTTTATTCTTCCAATATTTTATCTTGGAGTAAGCACATACAAAGAAGAAGTTTTTGTAGTTTTTGGATGGACTGTTCCAGAGTTTATTTTCCCGCCATATATTGTATGGTATTTTATTTGCAGCATTGTTTTCAGCTTGATTTTTAATGCAGGAATGAAAGTAATAGAAAAAAGTGAAATGAAATAAAAGTGATTGAATGACACAACCAAAAGACAAAAACAGGAAAAAAAAATTCAGAAGAAGCGTTAAAGGAAAAAGTAAAGTATACTATGATGACGCAAAAAAAGGAAAACACAAGTGCGCTTTATGCAAGAAAGTATTGCATGGAACACCTCATTCAAAAAGCAGAGGAAAAATAACAAAATTAAGCAAAACACAAAAAAGGCCTTCAGTTCCTTTTGGCGGAATTTTATGCAGTGCATGCAGGACAAAAATAATAGATGAAGCAGTAAAAGTTTCATTAAAAGAAAAAAAAGAAGAAGACGTTCAATTAAAAGAAAAAAATTATGTAAAGCAGATGATTGAGAGGATAAAATGATTATAACAATAACAAGCTATCCGGGAACAGAAACAAAAGAATTAAGCAAGCTGCTTGCATTACAAGTAGGATTAAGGTATTTTTCTGCACAAGAAATAAAGAAAAGGCTTGCAGTGGAAACAAACTTCCCAATAGAAAAAATAAAAGAAGAAGAATTCACAGAAAAAATAAAGCAGATAATAGAAGGAGAAGCAAAAAAAAACGACATAATAATAGACCACACTTTAGGGGCATGGACAATAAATAACGCTGACTTAAAAGTGTTTTTGAAGTCATACAAAAAAGTAAGGGCAAAAACAATGTCAGAAAAACAAAAAATTCCGGTAGGAGACGCTTTAGAAGAAATTGAATTAAAAGAAAAAGAACAAGAAAAAAGCTTTCTGAACAACTATGGAATAAACATTTATGATTTACAAGTGTATGATTTGGTAATTAACATGGACAAACTAAACCAGGACAGCACAATAGGAATAATAAAAAAATATCTTGAAAAAATGCACAAAGAGTGAAAAAATGGCTTTAATTGAACCAGGAAGAATATGCATTAAAAGAAAAGGCAGAGAAACAGGAAAAAAAGTAGTTGTAACATCAGTTAAAGGAGACTATGCTTTCATTGAAGGAAAAGGAATAAAAAAAAGAAGATGCAATATAAGGCACTTGTATCCTACCCCAGAAAAAAAAAAGGTGTAATTAAATGGCAGAATTAAGATTAATTGTAAGAATAGCAAACAAAGACTTAAACGGGAAATCTACAATACAAAAAGGATTAATGGAATTAAAAGGAATAGACCACAGAATGGGAAAAATGATTGCAAAAGCATTTGAAAAAGAAACCGGAATCAAATGGAATTCAAAAATAGGGGAAATAACAGAAGACAAAGACAAAAAACTAGAAGAAATAGTATTTCATCCGGAAAAATTCAGCATCCCTTTATGGGCATTAAACAAACAAAAAGAATATAATACGGGAGAAAACAAACATTTGATAATGTCTGAACTAGATTTTGATCAAAGAAACACACAGCAAAGATTAAGCAAAATAAAAAGTTACAGAGGCTTAAGAAGAAGCTGGGGATTAACCGTAAGAGGACAAAAAACAAAATCAACACACAGAGGAAAAGGACCAGTAGTAGGAGTACTCAAAAAAGACGCAAAAAAATAAACTTAAGGTGAATTAAATTGGGAGATCCAAAAAAAACAAAAAAGAAATATGTTAAACCCAGAAGGCCATGGAATAAAACAAGATTAGACGAAGAAAGAACAGTAAAAGAAACATACGGCCTGAAAAACAAGAAAGAGTTATGGATGCTTGAACAAAAACTGAAAAACAAAAGGCAGAATGCAAGAAAACTGCTTGCATTAGAATTAGAGCAAAGAATACAAAGAGAAAAAGAATTAGTTGACAGCCTGAAAAGAATAGGCATACTAAAAGAAAACGCTTCATTAGATGATGTACTAGGATTAAAAATAGAGGAATTCCTTGAAAGAAGACTACAGACAATAATATGGAGAAAAGGGTTAGCTAATACGCCAAAACAGGCAAGGCAATTTATTGTTCACGGACACATAGCAATAAAAGGAAAAAAAATAACAGTCCCATCATATACTGTTAAAGCAGAAGAAGAAAACAATATTTCATATTACGGAAAAGAAATGAAAATAAAAACAGAAAAACCAAAAACAAAAAAAGACCTGAAAAAAGAATTCGAAAAAACAAAAGAAAAAACAGAAAGCCAAGAAAAAAAAGAAGAAAAAGCAAAAGAAAAACCGGTTTCCAAAGAAGAAAAAGTGATTAAGAAAAAAGAAGAACCAAAAGAAAAAAAAGAAGAAAAGAAAACAGAAACAAAAAAAGAAGAAACTGAAGAAAAACCCAAAAAAGAAGATTCAAAAAAAAAGCCGGAAGAAAAAAAGAAAGAAGAAATTGCTAAAGAAAATTCCGAAGAAAAAAAAGAGATTAAAAAAGAAGAATTAAAAGAAGAAAAAGAATCAAAGGAAACAAAAAAAGAAAAAACAGAGGAAAAAATCTCTGAAGAAAAGAAAGAAGACAAAAAAATTCAAAAAGAAAAAGAAACCAAAGAAGAAAAGAAAATAGAAAATACAAAAGAAAAAAAAGAAACCTCAAAAAAAGAAGAATTAAAAGAAGAAAAAAAAGAAGAAGACACAAAAGGGAAAGCTGAAGAAGAAAAAGAAGGTGCAGAAAAATGAGTAAAAAAGGAATAATACACATTTATGCATCACATAACAATACAATAATATTGCTTACAGATATTACAGGACAAGAAACAATAGCAAAATGTTCTGGAGGAGTAGTAGTAAAAGCACAACACAAAGAAGGCTCTCCTTATGCAGCAATGAAAGTAGCAGAAATAGTTGCAGAAAAAGCAAGAGAAAAAGGAATCACAGAAATAATAGTTAAAGTAAGAGGTCAAGGCGGAATAAGATCAAAAAATCCAGGCCAAGGAGCAGAAGCCGCAATAAGAAGCATTACAAGAGCAGGATTAAGGATTAAAACAATAGAAAACGTTACTCCAATGCCACACAACGGCTGCAGGAAAAAAAAGAGATTTAGAGGAAAGAAAAAATAAAAAGGTGATTGAATGGAAATAAAGCAGGTAAAAAAAGGAGACAAAACAATAAAATTCACAATAAAAGGAACAAACCCTGCATTTGTAAACGGAATAAGAAGAGCCATTCAGACAAGCGTAAAAAACCTTGCAGTGGAAAATGTCAATGTTTATGAAAACACTTCAGTAATGTTCAATGAAATGTTAGCACACAGATTAGGAATGCTTCCAATACAAGTTGACGCAAAAACCTACAAAAAAAAAGACAAAGTAACATTAATGGTTGAAAAAGACGGGCCAGGAACAGTTTACTCAAAAGACATTAAAAGCACTGACCCAAAAATAGAAGTAGTAGACAAAAAAATTCCAATAGTAAAACTTGGAAAAAATCAGAGAATAAAAATAGAAATGGATGCAGTAGTTGACTCAGGGAAAACCAACAGCAAATGGATTCCAGGAATAATGAGTTACAATTACGATAAAGATGTTTTTACAGTAAACATTGAATCATTCGGAGGAATGGAACCAAAAGAGTTACTGGAAGAAGCAGTAACAGAAATAAAAATTAAAACAGAGGAGTTAAAAAAAGCATTAAGCAAAAAATAACCGCTTTAATGGGAATAAACCGGCAGAAGCGGTTTTGCAGGGGTACCCAAGCGGTCAACGGGGCAGGACTTAAGAAAACTTTTGAAAAAAGTTTTATCAAAAGAACAAAAAAAACTTTTTAAAAAAAGTTCGAAGAAATCCTGTGGCTTAGTGCCTTCGAGAGTTCGAATCTCTCCTCCTGCATAAATGTTTCGCCGTTTAAGCACAAAGTCCAGCATAAAGCTGGACTAGCACGGTTTTATGCCGTGCACCGTGACTCGCGAGCGGAATCGCGAAAAAAGTGAAAAAAAATGAAAAGAACAGGACCAACAAAAGAAAAAACAAGAAAAACAATTTTCCTCTTGAAAAAAGAAGGAAAAAATAAAGATTTATGGAAAGAAGTAGCCAAAAGAATAAACGCCCCAAGAAGAAAAAGGATTAACATTAATTTATGGAAACTAGAAAAGCTTTCAGCAAAATTCCAGAATAAAACTTTTCTTGTAACCGGAAAAGTTTTAGCTAAAGGAGAAATAACAAAAGCAATAAATGTTGCTGCATTAGAGTTCTCAGAAAAAGCAAAAGAAAAAATAAACAACGCAAAAGGAAAAACATTCAGTTTAGAAGAAGCAACGAAAATAAAAGCATCAGAATTAATGCTTGTAAAATAAAACGGTGAAAAAATGATAATAAACGCAAAAGGACTTATCATGGGAAAGCTTGCATCAAAAGTAAGCGAAAAACTGCTTAAAGGAGAAAGAATAGAAATA
Organism: Microcaldota archaeon; assembly: GCA_018829335.1. Classification (GTDB taxonomy): domain Archaea; phylum Iainarchaeota; class Iainarchaeia; order Iainarchaeales; family 1-14-0-10-31-34; genus 1-14-0-10-31-34. The sequence goes on from JAHJUD010000054.1 coordinate 6,673, forward strand.
GTTAATGCAGAACAGGTTTTGATTACAGGAACAAAAGAGTTTATTATTAAAAGATACAATAAAAAAAGAAACGCTTCAGTTAAAAGCAATCCAAGATTCGGGCCAAAATATCCTAGAAAGCCTGATGCATTATTAAAAAAAGCAATTACAGGAATGCTTCCAAAAAAAACAAAAAGAGGAACAGAAGCTAAAAAAAGGCTTAAAATTTATATTAGAGAACCAAAAGAACTAAACAAAGAAAAATTTGTTTCAATAAAAGAAGCCCAAAGCAAAACAAACGAAAAAACATGGAAATTAGGCGAAATAAGCAGGCTTTTAGGGGCAAAATGGTGATTAAATGACAGAAACTGAAAAAAAAGAAGAAAAAATTCCTGTAAAAGACGAATCCAAAGAAAAAACAGAAGAAAAGAAAACAGAAATTGAAGAAAAAAAGAAAGAAGAAACCCCAAAAGAAAAAGCTGAAGAAAAAAAAGACCCCAAAAAAGAAATTAAAAAAGTACACGAAGAAAAAAATAAGGAAACAGTCAAAGAAAAGAAAACAGAAAAAGAACCAAAAGAAAACAAAACAGAAGAAATTGAAGAAGAAACTGAAACAGTTTCAAAAAAAAGCAAGAAAAAGAAAGTCAAAAGAAGCAAAAAGTATGGAATGCTTGTAAAATCAAAAAAGAAAGAAGCTATTGCAAGAGCAGTAATAAAAACAGGCAAAGGAAGAATAACAGTAAACAAAAAAAACATTGAATTCCTTGAGCCAGAATACGCAAAAGAACTTATTTTTGAGCCGGTAAAGCTTGCAGGAGACACAATAAAAGAAACAGACATAAAAATAATCGTAAAAGGCGGAGGATTTATGGGGCAAGCAGTGGCTGCAAGAAGCGTAATAGCTAAAGCAATAGTGGAATACACTAACGACAAAAAATTAAAAGAAAAATTCATTAAATACGACAGGCTGTTAATGGTTGATGACCACAGAAGAGTTGAACCAAAAAAGCCTTTAGGAACAAAGGCAAGAAAAAAGAAGCAGAGCTCAAAGAGGTGAATGAAAAAATGATAATTCCTATAAGATGTTTTTCCTGCGGAAAAGTAGTAGGAGAATACTATGAAGAATTTGAGAAAAGGACCTCAAAAGGAGAAACAGCAGAAAAAGTATTAGATGATTTAGGCATTACAAGATACTGTTGCAGAAGAATGATTTTAAGCAACGTTGACTTAATGGATAACATAATAAAATACACCAGATGAGGAGAAAAAAATGAATGAAGAAACAACAGCAACTGACGCGGAAAAATACCTTAAAACAGGTGCCCACATAGGAACAAAATACAAGACTTGGGGAATGAAAAAATACATTTACAAAAGAAGAGAAGATGGATTAAAGGTAATGGATATTCAGATATTACACCAAAGAATAGAACTTGCCGCAAAAATGATTTCAAAACACGAAAAAGAAAAAGTTGCTGTTGTCTCAAGAAAATTATATGGCAAAACCCCAATAAAAAAATTCACAGAACTAGCCGGCGGAAAATCACTGGCTTCAAGGTTCATTCCTGGAACATTCACCAACCCTGAAGCAAAAGAATTTGTTGAACCTTCACTGCTTATAGTAACAGAACCAGACGCAGACTTTCAGGCAGTAAAAGAAGCCAAATCATTAAGGATTCCAATAATTGCCTTGGCTTCAACAAACAATTCAACAAAAGACATTGATTTAATTATTCCTGTAAACAACAAAGGAAGGAAAAGTTTGGCTTTAGTTTACTGGATGCTTGCAAAAAAAGTTCTTCTAGAAAGAGGAGAAATAAAAAACGAAAAAGAATTCAAAAACGAAGTAGAAGACTTTGAATACAAAATAAAAGAAGGAAGAGAAGAATTAATGAAAGAAAAAAGAGAAGAAGAAAGAAGAAGAAGAGGGACAAGAGGCTCAAGAATGAGTAGAGGAAGAGACACAGGACGAGATTTCGGAAGAGATACAGGAAGGCGAAACAGGGAATGAAAAGAGAAAGCATCCTGAAAGGACGCTTTTATCCAAAAACAAAAGAAGAAATTTTATTGCAGTTAAAAAAATTCGTCTCAAACGTAAAGAAAGAAAAAAAAACTGATTTTATAGTTTCACCACATGCAGGAACAATTTATTCAGGCCAGACAGCAGCAAAAGCCATTTCTTTATTGAACAAACCAGAAACACTAGTTATTCTTTCACCAAACCACACTGGTTATGGAGAAGAAATTTCAGTTTATCCTGAAGGGGAATGGGAAACGCCTTTAGGGGAAATTGAAGTTGATGCTGAAGCTGTTGATGCAATAACAAAAAATTTTTCTGATGCAAGAAAAGATGAAACAGGTCATTTACAAGAGCATTCAATTGAAGTCCAACTGATTTTTTTGCAGTATTTGTTTAAGGAATTCAAAATTGTTCCAATTACTTTAATGACTGAAGATTCACAAAAACTTGAAAAATTAGCTAAAACATTAATTCAAGCAGAAAAAGAAAGTAAAAAAAAGTTTAGTGTAATTGCTTCAAGCGATTTCTCTCATTTTATTTCAGCAGAAAAAGCAAAGGAAAAAGACTTAAAGGCAATAGAACTGATTAAAAAAATGCAAGTACAGAAATTCCACGATTTAGTTCAAAATGACAGGTTAAGCATTTGCGGGCATTCTCCAATAGAAGTTTTAATGCATTACTGCAAAAAGAAAGGAATAAAAAAAGCAGAATTAATAGATTATACTAATTCAGGAAACACAACAAAAGATTTCAGTTCAGTTGTGGCATACGCTGCAATAGGATTCTATAAGTGAAAAAAATGAAAACAGGAAAAAGAAAAGACAAACACATTAAACTGGCAACCCAGAAAAAAAACCAGTTCAAAAAAACAAATCTGCTGGAAGAAGTTGAACTTATACATAATCCTTTGGCTGGTTTTGAATTAAGTGAAATTGATACAGCCACTTCCTTTTTAGGGGAAAAATTCTCTTTTCCTTTAAGTGTAAGGCCTATTACCGGCGGAACAAAAAAAAGTTTCAAGTTCAATAAAAATATTGCTTTAGCGTGCGAAAAAAAAGGAATAGGGTTTTCCCTTGGTTCAATGAGAACAGCATTAGAAAACAAAAATAAAATAAAATATTTTAAAATGAGAAAATTCTGTCCTGAAATTTTTCTGGAAGCAAATATTGGAGCATTAGAATTGAACAAATATTCTGTTCAAAAAATCGATTCTTTTTTAAATGAAATTCAGGCTGACGCAATTTCAGTTCATTTAAATCCTGCACAAGAATTAATGCAAAATCCTAAAGCAAAAGGTTTTTCAAAACAGTTTTCTAATATTAAGAAGTTTGCTGAAGAAAGCAGTTTTCCTGTAATAGTAAAAGAAGTCGGAAACGGAATCTCTTTTGAAACAGCAAAAAAATTGAATTCAACGAAAATTAAAGCAATTGATGTTGCTGGCTCTGGAGGAACTTCTTTTGTTAAAATTGATTCAGCTCTTTATTCAAGAAAAAGACTAAGTGAAGTTTTCGGAGAATTTGGAATTCCAACTGCTGCATCAGTTTTAATGACAAAAAAAGCAAGTAAAAAAAAGATTATTGCTTCAGGCGGAATAAGAAATGGATTAGAAATAGCCAAAAGCTTGATTTTAGGCGCTGATTTGGCTGGAATTGCGACTCCTGCACTGATTAAAGCAAAAAAAGGAGAAAAAGCAGTTGAAAAACTAATTGAAATACTTGAAGAAGAATTAAGGATTTCGATGTTTTTGTGCGGGGCAAAAAATATTCAGGAATTAAAAAAGAAAAAAGCTGTCTTGCAGAATAATCTGCTTGAATGGAATAAGCCCTAATTCTTTCACTCTAAGGAGTAAATTTATATAGTGGTTTGTATATCTAATTAAATGATTTAAATGGACTCAGAAACTGTTTCTTTTTTTGGCTCTCTTGGCTTGACTGAATATGAATCAAAAGCAGTTCTTGCATTAATCCATAAAAGCTCTTTGGAAGCCCCTGAAATAAGCAGGAATGGGGAAATACCTAAAACAAGAGTTTATGACATTTTAGAAAAACTTGAAGGAAAAGGATTAGTGATTGCATTAGAAGGAAGGCCAAAAAAATATCAGGCAATAGAAACAGAAAAAATAATTGAAAAACTAATGGAATCAAAGAAAAAAGAATTCACTGAAACACAAAAAAACGCTGAAAAATTAAGAGAAAAACTTAACTTTCAGGGAAAAAACGAAGCAAAAGAAAGCATTTTAAGAGTAAAACATTTAAGCGATTTTGACAGGATTTTAGGACAGGAAATACTTAAAGCAAAAAAAACTGTTATAGGCTTTACTGAAATAAAAGAAAAAAGACATTACTTGGACGAAGCATTAGGAAAAGCAATGGAAAAAAAAGTTCAGGTTCAGTTAATTTCAAGTGACAGAGAAGCAGAAAAATTTTTTTCAAATACAAAACTGCTTACAAAAAATTCCTCACATTCATTAAATGCTTTTGTGATTGACGGAAAAAAAATTGTTTTAGGGTTGGACAGCTTTAAAGAAGAAAAACCACATTACCATTTAGCAATACTGCAGAATAAAAGCCTTGCAGAAGCAATTACAGGGCATTTTAAAAGCAAATGGAAAGATTAAAGGAAAAATTTAAAAAGAAAGAAAACAAAGATGATATTATGGAACCAGATTACCTGCAAAAACTAAAAAAACAAGTAGAAAAAGGAATGGATGTAAAAGGATACGGCACATTTATTTTGATTATTTTAATGATTGGATTTTTTTTTAATTTAGGGTTAGGGAATCCAGTAGGCAATGCATTAGAAGGAAAAACAGGAACACAAGAAAAAACCTGTGAACAAATAAACGGCATATGCTCTGAAAATTCCTGCATTGAAGGCTATGCTGAAAAAGAAAATTACTGCCCTAAAAGCCTTTATTGCTGCAAAAAAGCCTGACAATAAAAATTAAACTCTTTTTATTTAAGCATATTTCTGGGCAGGGTTAATTATGGACGAAAAACTAAAAGAAATGACATTCAAGTATGCAGTAAAAAATGCAGCAGAACATTTAGGTAAAGCAGACTTAAAAGCAGTAATAGGAAAATTAGTGGCAATAGATAAAGAATTAGGCAAAAATTTAGGCAAACACATAAAAGAAATAACAGAAATAGTCGAAAAAGTAAATGCAATGGACAAAAAAACATTAGAAGAAAAATTCAGTTCATTTGAAAGTTTTAATGAGCTTCCTGAAAGAGAAAAAAAAGAAGAAATGTTTTTGGATTGGGCAGACAAACAAAGAGTAGTTACAAGATATGCTCCTAATCCAAATGGGCCGTTTCATTTAGGCAATGCAAGAGCTTTATTGATGTCTTATGATTATGCAAGAAAATACAAAGGAAAATTTATTTTAAGGTTTGATGATACCGATCCTAAAGTAAAAAAATCAATTAAAGAACCAGAAAAAGTATTTAAAAAAGACTTGGATTGGCTTGGAGTAAAAGTAGACGAAACATTTTTTGCCTCTGACAGAATGGAAATATACTATAATTACATGAAAAAAATTATTTCAATGGATAAAGCTTATGTATGCAAATGCGAAAAAGAAAAATGGAAAGAAAAAATTGATGAAAACAAATCCTGTAAATGCAGGGAAAAAAATTCTAAAGAGCAGTTAAAAGAATTCGAAAAAATGCTTTCACATGAATTAAAGGAAGGCACAGCTGTTTTAAGGATTAAAACAGATTTGGACGCAAAAGACCCTTCTTTAAGGGACTGGTGGGCGGCAAAAATAGTTGACAACCCAGAGCACCCAAGAGTTGGAGACAAATATAAAGTATGGCCTTCATATAATTTTGCTTCAGCAACAGACGACCATGAAATGGGAATAACCCTGATAATTAGAGGGCAAGAGCATGCACAAAATGCAGAAAAACAAAAATTTTTGTATAAATATTTTAATTGGGTTTATCCTGAAACATTTCATACAGGAAGAATTAAACTAAAAGAAATGGTTTTAAGCACATCCAAAATAAAAGAAGGCATTGAAAAAGGAATTTATTTTGGCTGGGATGATCCTCGCTTGGGAACAATACAGGCTTTGAGAAGAAGAGGGTTTAATCCTAACACAATAAAAGAAATCATTAAAGAAATAGGAGTGAAAAGCTCTGATGTCACAGTTGATTTCTCCAGAATCGTTGATGTAAATAAAGGATTTATTGACGCAAAATCTGACAGGTATTATTTTATTGAAGACCCAATAAAATTAGAAGTGAATTTTGTGCCTGAAATGCAAATAGAAAAACCATTGCACCCAGATTACCCTGATCAAACCAAAACATATGAGGTAAGCAAAGGAACACAGACTTTTTTGATTTCAAGAAAACAAACAGAAAAACTTGAATTAGGAAAAATTGCAAGATTAAAACATGCATTAAATTTTCGTGTAATAAGAAAAGACGAAATGCAGATTTTTGGAGAATTTGTTGGAATACAAAAACTAGAGAATAAAACTTTGATTCCATGGATTTTAAAAGAAACTTCAGCCGAAATAATGATGGATAATGCAGTAAAAAAACATGGAATAATTGAAAAAGAAATTCTCGAAGAAAAAGAAGGAAATACTATTCAATTAGAAAACTTTGGATACGCAAGAATAGACGAAATAGAAAAAGAAAAAATTGTTTTATGGTTTGCGCACAAATAAGCAAAAAAAAACACCTTTTCCAAAAGGTGTAACAAAATGTACGGCGTAAAGCCGTACTGAAAAAATAAAGAAAAGCAAAGGATTAAAAGAAACAAAAAACAAATTAATGAAGGAAAATGATTAAAATGAAAAAAATAATTTTAATTGGAATTGTATTGCTTATTTTTTTGGCTGCCTGCATTCAGCAGAATTCAGTTACAGAAGTGAACAATTCCAACACAAACACAAATGGCAATCAGACAAATGAAATACAAAAAAAAGACTGTGTTTCAATAACTGATTCAATGATTTTTGATGAAAGCTTTAATGGAAAAACAATAAAGTTATGTGAAGGAATTCAAAACATATCCCAAGGAATCCTTGTAATAGGCAATGACATGACAATTGAATGTGATGGAACTGTAATTCAGGGAGAAGAGGAATTAGAAGGAATAAAAATCACAGGAAACAACAATACAATAAAAAACTGCATAATACAAAATTTCAGGTATGGCTTGCTTTTAAGGGGAGAAAACAACAAAATAACAAACAACACTCTGAAAAACAACTTTTACGGCATTGCATTAGAATACTCTTATAACACTGAAATCACAGGGAATACAGTTTCAGGCAACTCACAGCAGGGAATTTTGCTTAAAGCTTCAGGAAACAATTCAATTCGAAACAATACAATAACAGGAAACGCCTGGGGAATCTGGTTAGACAGAGCTGAAAGCAATATAATCGAAAACAATACAATAACAGGAAACGCATTAGACGGAATAAGATTATACAATAATTCAGTTAACAACAATTTAAGCCAGAATACAATAACAGGCAACACAACAGGAATAAGAATGGAAAACCCTGAAAACAACACAATAGGAAACAATACACTTCAGGACAATAACACTTCAACAATAACAGGAAACAACGATATACAGGAATGAAAAAAGCGTCTTGATTACCTTTAAAAAGCTTTTTTTACACGGTTTTTATACTTGTTTTGCCGATGACAATGAACAGCCGTAAATGGCTGCAAGGAGGTTGATTTTTAATGGCAGAATACATAAAGTTCAGCGTAGGCAAAGAACTAAAAGAAAAACAATTAGAACTAATTGAAACAGCAAAAAAAACAGGAAAAATACGCATTGGAGTAAATGAAACAACCAAAGCAGTGGAAAGAGGAAAAGCAAAAATAATTTTCATTGCAGAAGACATTACACCACAAGAATTAGTAATGCATTTGCCTTTGTTATGCGAAGAAAAAAAAATTCCTTACAGTTATATAACCACAAAAAAAGAATTAGGCGAAAAAGCAGGAATAGAAGTCGGAACAGCTTCAATTGCAGTAATGGAAGAAGGAAGCGCAAAAAAGCAGTTAGAAGATGTAGTCAAAAAAGTAAGCGCTTTAAAGAAAGGGTGACTGAATGGCAGACGAAAGAGGAACACCAGCTGAAGTAGTTGAAGTAATCCAAAGGACAGGAGTTCATGGAGAAATCATTCAGGTTTTATGCAAAATTCTGGAAGGACCAGAACAAGGAAGAGTAAAAAGAAGAAACGTCAAAGGCAACCTGAAAAAAGGAGACATAATAATTTTGCTTTCAACTGAAAGAGAAGCAAAAGAAATAAAGGCATGAATTGGAGGTTAGAAAATGAATTGCAGTTTTTGCGGTAAAGAAATAAAAAAAGGAACCGGAATAATGTTTGTCAAAAAAGACGGCACAACCTTCAATTTCTGCTCAAGAAAATGCGAAAAAAATTTGCTGAAACTGAAAAGAAATCCAAGGAACACTAAATGGACAAACGAATACCATAAAATAAAAAAAGGAACAAAAAAGTAAAAGGTGATTAAATGGAAAAAACCTTGATTTTAATAAAACATGATGCAGTGCAAAGGGGATTAATAGGAGAAATCCTGAAAAGATTTGAACAAAAAGGTCTGAAAATTGCAGGAATGAAAATGGTCCAGCCAACAGAAGAGATGGTAAAAAAGCATTACATTGTAACAGATGAATGGGCAAAAAAAGTAGGAGAAAATACTAGAAAGTCCGCAGAAAAAAAAGGAATTAAAGTAACTGAAACAGACAAACAAATCGCAAAGAGAATACAGCAATACAATGCAGACTATTTAATGGAAGGGCCAATAATTGCAATAGTCTTTGAAGGATACCATGCAATAGAAATAGGAAGAAAAATAATTGGAAACACTGAAGCAAGAAAAGCAGATATAGGCACAATAAGAGGAGATTATTCAGTTGACTCATATGATTTGGCGGAACAGAAAAAAAGAAGCGTAAGGAATTTGATTCATGGCTCGGAAAATTCAGAGCAGGCAGAAAATGAAATGAATTTATGGTTTACAAAAAAAGAACTGCATGAATACAAGAAAAAAGAATGGGAAGTAATGCACAAATAAAAAACACAAAAAAAAGAATAAGCGGGAAAAAAACAAAATAAAAATTAAGTGGATTAAAAAAATAAGAAAACAGAAAATTAAATGAAAATTGAGTGAATTAAATGAAAGTACAGGTAAAAAAGTTAAGTGAAGAAACAAAAATGGAATTTGCGCATAAAGGAGACGCAGGAATAGATTTGTATGCCGCAGAAACAGTTGAAATTCTTCCAGGAGAAATCAAATTAGTCAAAACAGGAATAAAAATTGCAATTCCAGAAGGATTTGAAGGACAGGTAAGGCCAAAATCTGGTTTAGCATTAAACAATGGAATAACAGTCCTTAATACTCCTGGAACAATTGATTCAGGTTATAGAGGAGAAGTCTGTGTAATAACAATAAACCACAGCAAAAAAAAATTCACTGCAGAAAAAGGAAAAAAAATTGCTCAGTTAGTATTCAACAAAATTGAAATTCCTGAAATAGAATTGGTTGAAGAATTAGACGATACTGCCAGAGGAGAAAATGGTTTTGGTTCAACTGGATTGTGAGAATAAATGATTAGAAAGCCGATAATCACTGTATTAGGTCATGTTGATTCAGGAAAAACAAGTTTTCTTGACAGGATTAGAGGCACAAAAATTGTTGCAAAAGAAGCAGGAGCAATCACACAACATATTGGAGCAACAGAAGTGCCGATAGAAATAGTAAAAGAAATGGCTGGCACTTTAACAAAAAAATATGGTTTTGAATTAAAAATTCCTGGATTGCTTTTTATTGACACTCCAGGACACCAAGCGTTTTCAAATTTAAGGAAAAGAGGAGGAAGCATTGCAGACTTGGCTGTATTAACAGTTGACGCAATAAAAGGATGTGAAAATCAGACATTAGAAGCAATAGATATACTCAAAGCATTTAAGGTTCCATTTATTATTGCAATGACAAAAATAGACAGACTGCAGGGCTGGGAATCGAAAAATTTAAGCTTTACAGAAAACAAAGAAAACCAAAGCAAAAATGTTTTAGAAGAATTAGACAGAAAATTGTATTGTATTGTAGGAGAAACACACAAAAAAGGATTTCAGACAGAAAGATTTGACAGAATAACAGATTTCACAAAAGAGGTTCCAATAATACCATTATGCAATAAAACAGGAGAAGGGTTTCCAGAAATATTAATGTTTCTTGCAGGATTAAGCCAAAGGTATTTAGAAAAAAAATTAACCATTGAAGTAAAAGGAAAAGGCAAAGGAACAATATTAGAAGTCAAAGAAGAAAAAGGCCTTGGAAAGACTATTGATGTAATTTTATACGACGGAACAATTCGAACAGGAGACAAAATATCTTTAGGAGGAAAAGAAGGAATCATTACAACAAAAGTAAGAGCCTTGCTTTTGCCTAAACCATTAGATGAAATAAGGGCACCGCAAGAAAAATTTGATTCAGTTAAAGAAGTTCATGCAGCTTCAGGATTAAAGATTTCAGCGCCAAATCTAGAGCATGCATTGGCAGGCTCTCCTTTAAGAGTTGAAGCAGACGAAAAAGAAATTGAAGCAATAAAAAAAGAAATTCAGGAAGTAAAAATCGATTCAGAAGAAATCGGCCCAATAATTAAAACAGACACTTTAGGGTCATTAGAAGCAACAGTAAAACTGCTTGAAGAAAAAGGAATTAAAGTAAGAAAAGCAAATGTAGGAGAAGTTACAAGAAGAGATGTAATTGAAGCCGAAGGAGTAAAAGAAAAAGAAATAATAAAAGGAGTAATCCTTGCATTTAACACCAAAGTAAACGCTGATGCAAAAGAAGAAGCAAAAAAACACGAAATAAAAATTTTCAGTGAAAAAATAATTTATGCTTTAATTGAAAACTATGAGAAATGGATTCAAGAAGAAAAAGAAAAAGAGAAAAGAGAATTCCTTTCAGGGATTATACTGCCTGCAAAAATAAAATTAATGCCTGAAAATGTTTTCAGGAACGCAAAACCAGTAATAATAGGAGTTAAAATACTTGAAGGAAAACTAAAAATTGGAACCCAGTTAATGAAAAAAGGAAAAATAATAGGAAAAGTTCAGGCAATACAAAATAAAGGAGAAGCAAAAGAAAAAGCAGAAAAAGGAGAAGAAGTTGCAATATCAATAAGTGATGCAGTATTAGGGAGAAGCATTGAAAAAGACGATGAACTAATAAGTTTTATTCCAGAAAAACAAATAGAAAAACTGGAACAGTCCCAAGAAGTTTTAACCATCGGCGAAAAAGAACTACTCAAAAAAATAAAGGAATTGCAAAAAACAGGAGGCAATTAAATGAATATAGTGTTAAGCGACCCAAAAACAGGAAAAGCATTTGGAAAAAAAGTAGAGGTTACGGCATTGTTTTTAAACAAAAGAATAGGAGAACAAGTCAAGCTTGATTCTCTTGGATTAGAAGGATTTGAAGCAAAAATTGCAGGCGGCAGCGACAAGCAAGGCTTTCCAATGAGAAAAGATATTCCAGGAATGGCAAGAAAAAAGATTTTCATAAAAAAAGGAACCGGCTTTCACCCCCAAAGAAAAGGAGAAAGAAAAAAAGTAAGTGTTAGAGGCAACACAATAAGCGAAGAAATAGAACAAGTTAATTTAATCATCACAAAACAAGGAAACAAAAAATTAGAAGAACTTTTCGGAACAGAAAAAAAAGAACCAGAACAAGAAATAAGCGCAAAAGAAAAATTAGTGAAAGATTCACTTGAAAACGTCGGTAATGTTGAAATTGCAGGGGACGCAAAAGAAGCAAAAGGAAAAATAAGAAGGTAAAAAAATTGAAGAAAGAACCAGAACAAGCAGAAGTAAACATTGGATTAATAGGCCATGTAGACCACGGAAAAACCTCAATAACCCATGCATTAAGCGGCAAATGGACTGACACGCATTCAGAAGAACTAAAAAGAGGGATTTCCATTAGGTTAGGCTATGCAGATGCAGTATTCTATAAATGTCCTACCTGCAAAGGAGCAGAAGCATATACAACAAAAGAAACCTGCCCAAGCTGCGGAAAAAAAGCAAAAAAATTAAGGAAAGTAAGTTTTGTTGATGCTCCAGGACACGAAACATTAATGACTACAATGCTTTCAGGCGCAGCATTAATGCATGGCGCAATTTTAGTTATTGCAGCAAACGAATTCTGCCCGCAGCCAAGAACAAAAGAACATCTTATGGCATTAAAACTAAGCGGAATAAAAAACATTATAGTGGCACAAAACAAAATCGATTTAGTAGACAAAAAAAAAGCAATGGAAAACTATAACCAAATAGAAAACTTCCTTAAAGAATTTGATTACACAACAGAAATAATTCCTACTGCAGCACATTTTGGGACAAACATGGATTTACTGATTGAAGCAATAGAAAAACACATTCCTTCACCTAAAGTTGACTCAAAAGACGCAGTAAAAATGTATGTTGCAAGAAGCTTTGACATAAACAAGCCGGGCTCAAAACCAAAAGAACTGGTTGGAGGAGTTTTAGGGGGAACAATAATTCAGGGAAAAATAAAAGAAGGAGACACACTTGAATTAAGCCCTGGAATAAATAACCAGAAAACAAAAATCAAAGCAACAGAATTAAATATTGCAGAAGGAAAAATAAAAGAAGCAACCCCTGGAGGATTAATTTCGATTAGAACATTACTTGACCCTAATTTAACAAAAAACGACCAGATGAAAGGGAATATTATTGGAAAAATCGGAACCTTAGCTGAAGCCACAGCAGAAATAAAAATGAAAATAAATTACTTTAAAAGAGAAATAACAGACATTAACCCAGAAGTAAGGCAAGACGAAACAATTGTTTTAAGTGTAGGAACAGCAACAACAATAGGAAACATTATTTCAATAAAAAAAGACGAACTAGAAGTTGCATTAAAGGTTCCAATTACAGTGGAAAAAAACCAGAACGTTGCAGTAAGCAAAAAAGATGGAACCAGATGGAGATTAATTGCTTATGGGACAATCCAGTAAAGTTGTATTAGACACAAACATGCTTTTGGCAGTAGGAGAACTAAAAATAGATGTTTTTTCAGGAATAGAAAAAGAAATCGGAAAAACAGAATTTTTTGTGCCGGAAGAAGTCATTCAGGAATTAAAAAAATTAAAAGAAGAAAACAAGACAAAAAAAAAACACGCAGTAATAGCAGAAAAATTAATTGAAAAAAAATGTGTTGTGCTGGAAGGAAAAGGCAAAAACGCAGATAAAAAAATGATTGAACTTGCTAAAAAAGGATTTATAATTGCAACAAACGACAAGGAATTACGGAAAAAAATAAAAAGCCAAGGGTTTAAGACAGCGTTCGTAAGGCAAAAAAAGGTTATTGTTGTTGAATAATAAAGGAGGAAGAAAATGTACGCAATAATTTCAATGAAAGACACTGTAAGAGTGCCGCCAAAAGAATTTGGCGGAAAATTAGATGAAGCAATCAAAAAAATACTCAAAGAAGAATACGAAGGAATAGTAGATGAAAGCGTAGGCGTAATAGTCGCAGTATTAGAAGTGGAAAAAGTAGGCCAAGGAAAAGTTGTGCCAGGAGACGGTTCAGCATATTATGAATCACAATACAAAGCCCTTGTTTATAAGCCAGAAATAAAAGAAATAGTTGAAGGCGCAATAACAGAAATAACAGAATTCGGCGCATTTGTAAGAACAGGCCCAATAGAAGGATTAATTCACGTAAGCCAAATAATGAATGATTACATTAATTATGACGCAAAAGGGCCAGGATTTATAGGAAAAGAATCAGGCAAAAAATTAGGATTAGAAGACCAAGTAACTGCAAGAATTGTAACCTGCTCTCTGAAAGGAAACATTCCAAACTCAAAATTAGGTTTAACCATGAGGCAGCCAGGATTAGGAAAAGAAGAATGGCTTGCAGTAGACTTAAAGAAAAAAGAAAAACAAAAAAAAGCAAAAGAAGAAACAAAAAAACCAGAAAAAAAAGAGGAAAAAAGAAAAAAGAAATAATTAAGAGAGGAGTTGGTTGAATGGGAAAAGGAAAAGCATGCAGGGACTGCAGGAAAGTAATAGAAGAAGGAGACAAATGCCCTAACTGCGGAAGCACAAGCTTTACTACTTTCTGGAGAGGATATGTTGTAATAACAAACCCGGAAAAATCAGAGATAGCAAAAAAAATGGGAATTACAACAACAGGAAAACATGCATTAAGGTTAAGCAGATAAAAAAACAACAAAAAGAGGAGATACAATGAAAGTCGAAATAACAAACAAAAAAAGCAATCCATTGCTTTCAAGAGAAGAAATAGAATTTAAAGTAACTGAAATAAATGTCACCCCAAAAATAGCTGATTTAAAGGCAAAAATTTCTTCAATGATTGAATCAGAAACTGAATCAACAGTAATAACTGAAATAAAACAAAATTTTGGTTCAAAAGACTGCATTGGAAAAGCAAGAGCATACAAAACCAAAGAAAAAATGAAAGAAATTGAATTAGAATATGTTATTGGAAGAAACTTCAGCGAAGACAAAGAAAGAATAAAAAAAATAAAACAAGAAAAAAAGGCATTAAAAGAAAAAAAGAAACTTGAAAGCAAGAAAAAGAAAAAATAAGAAAAAAAATCAACCAGCAAAAATTAGAAAAAATCAGGTCTAAAAAAACAAAAAGAAATTAAATAAAAAAGAAAAAAGAAATTAAAAGAAAAACTGGAAAAAAAACAAAAGAAATTCAGGAAAAAAATTACAAAAAAACTTTAAAGTGGTGAAATAATGGCAAAAAAAAAGAAAAAAAAGAGCCCAAGAATGAAAAAATCAGCAAAATATGAAGTAAAAGACGGACTGAAAAGAAAAAGCAAGTTTTGCCCTAAATGCGGGCCTGGAATTTTTCTGGCAGAACACAAAGGAAGAGAATACTGCGGAAAATGCTCTTACACTGAATGGAACAAAAAAGGGGAACAAAAATAATTGAAAAAATTATTCAAATAGTCTTTCTGGATTTGCTTCTTGTTTTTCTTCCATTAATTTACTTTTACAGAAAAAACCATTCAATAAAAGACTCATTCAAGGAACTTGGAATAAAAAAAATTCAAATAAAAGAATTAATAAAAAAATCAGTTAATTTAATTGGAATATTGCTTGCAATCGCTTTTTTGATTTCAATTGCAAGCACTTTAATTGGAGTCAATGACTTAAATAAAGTTAATGAAGCAGTTCAGGCAATAAGCACAACAAGCCCTGCATTATTATTTTATTATCTGACTATAAGGGTTTTTTCAGAAGAAATTTTCTTTAGGGGATTTTTAGTAAAAAAAACAGGCGTGCTTTTTTCTTCACTGATTTTTGGCTTGGCACATTTATTATATGGTTCAATAATTGAAATAATAGGGGCTTTTATTGCAGGACTCTTTTTAGCTTATTTCTATCAAAAAAACAATAACCTGCTTCCAAATATTATAGGGCACATGATGTATAATGCAATAACTTTAGCTTTGGTGTTTTAATGGAAAAAATCCAGGTAAAAACTGCAGTTTTTGTGCTGAAAAAAAACGGAATAATAATTTATCCAACAGAAACAAGCTATGGAATAGGCTGCATGGTTTCAGATATTGACTCGATTAAAAGAATTAGAAGAATCAAAAAAGACAGAAAAAAGCCTTTTTTAATTCTTGTTTCATCAAAAAAAATGGCAAAAGAATACGCTGAAATTAATTCTGAAGCAGAAAAATTAATTGATGGGTTCAAAGGACATTTAACTCTTATTGTTCCTGCAAAAGAAAAAATTCCTTCAGAGGTAAGCAAAAAAACAATTGCCTTAAGGATTTCATCTAACGAGACTGCAAATGCAATAGTTGAAGGAATAAATGAACCAATTATTTCAACCAGCGCAAACTTAACAGGAAAAAAGCCTATTTATTCTTTTAATGAAGCGGTCAAAGTTTTTGGAAAAAAAGTTGATTTTATTTTAGATGCAGGAAAATTAGAAGAAAAAAAGCCAAGTACGATTTATGATGTGGAAGAAAAAAAAATTGTAAGGCAGGGAGAAATTTCAGAAAAAGAAATACGAAAAGCTTTGGGTTAAACCTGAAATTCTATTTTGCGGTTAGCTTCATCCAGAATAAAGTAAGTTATGTTTCCGCCGCAAAATTTTTCCACTAAGTCCTTCAGCTCTTTTATGGCAGATTCAACTTCTTCTCTTGTAACAGGATCCAATCCTTCAATGACCAGAATGCAGTTTTTTGTTTCTTCAGTTAATTTTGTCCTGTCTGCTTCCCTCCAGTTCCATCTCCTGCAGACAGCAGAAATTGCATCTTTGTAAATAACTTCGCCTTCCTTCGGAAGCCTTTCTTCTTTTTCTCCTAAAAGCAAAACAAGCGCTTCAGTTGTTCCTGCAAAAGTTAAAGTAATATAATCTTTAACCTTGTCCAAGTCTTCTCCTCCTACAGGAAGCAAGTGCTTTAAAGAAATGAAATTATAAATATCAACAAGTTTGTTTATGTGCCTTAAATCATTGCCGTTCAAAACTAACCTATACAAACTTTCAACAGAAGATTTATTCTTTTTTGGTTTTCCTCCAAAAACAGAATAAGCTTTCCTCCATACTTCAATTTTAGGGTTCTGAGACAAAGTTTCAGTGTTAAAGTTTGACCTTATTTCTTTTTCTTTTTCACTGACCATACTCTGAATTTCTTCAGGGTTGCCTTTATTGTCAGCATTTTTTACTAATAATACCCCAACAGCCAAGCCGCCGAATTTTTCAAAAATTTGTTCATCTATTTCAAACTTCATATAAAAACGTATTTGCATAAAATATAAATATGATTTGCCTTGCCTTTGAAAGCACCGCGCATACCTTTGGCTGCGGAATCGTCTCTGATGAAAAAAACAAATGCAGAATTCTTGCAAACACAAAAAAAAGTTACATAAAAGAAGATTCAGTTGGAATTCATCCAAGGGAAGCCGCAGACTTTCATTATGCAAATGCAATAAATGTATTGGATAATGCATTAGAAAAAGCTAATTTAAAAATTGAAGAAATTGACCTGATTAGTTATTCAATCGGGCCGGGACTTGGAAACTGTTTGAAAGTAGGCGCAGTAATGGCAAGAACTCTTTCTCTTCTGCATAATAAGCCTTTGGTTGGGGTAAACCACTGCATTGCACATATTGAAATCGGAAAAAAATTAACTAAAGCAAGAGATCCAATAACCTGTTATGCTTCTGGAGCAAACACTCAAATAATTGGATTAGAAAAAAAAAGATACAGGATTTTCGGGGAAACTCTTGATATAGGAATAGGGAATTTTCTTGATGTGTTTGGAAGGGAAATTAATTTAGGTTTTCCTGCAGGGCCAAAAATGGATGAAATGTACTTTACAGGAAAAGAATTAATTACACTGCCTTATACTGTCAAAGGAATGGATTTAGCTTTTTCCGGCCTGCTGACTGCAGGAAAAAAAATGATTGGAAAAGAAAAACAAAGTGATTTAGTTTTTAGTTTAATGCATAATGCTTTTGCAATGCTTACTGAAGTAACTGAAAGGGCTTTAGCCCATACAGGAAAAAAAGAGGTTTTGCTTACAGGAGGCGTAGCTTCAAGCAATGCTTTAAGGGAAATGATGAAAGAAATGTGCAAACAAAGAAAAGCAAAATTTTTTGTTCCAGAAAGAAGTGTCTGTGTAGACAATGCAGCAATGATAAGCTGGCTTGGAATTTTGATGTATAAAAGCGGGATTGCAACAAAAATAAGTGAAAGCAGAATTCTGCCTAAACAGAGAACTGACCAGATTGAAGTTATTTGGAAATAAAAAAGAAGGGAATTTAATTCCCTAATAAAGTTTCAATTACTGCCTTAAATTCTTTTTCTTCTGAAACAAGGTCTTTTGAACTTTCAAAACCGTTTCCTACTCTAGAGTATTTACAGCCAAACACAAAAGTTGGAATTGTGGCTTTTGGATTAAATTCCCTGTAAATTGCAGTTTCTGAATCAGGAACAACTGTTTCAACTTCTTCAGTTAAAGTATTGTCGCCTGTGTCTAGTTCCCAATGATATGCAATAATTTTTCCTGAATCAACATATTCTTTTACAACTGAATCAAAAGTGTCTTTAATCCAAACACAGTGAGGACACCAAGTAGTGGAAAACAACCTTATCACAGGTTTTCCGTCTTCAAGGCAAGCTGAACCATCTTTTGCAGAAAAAGTTTTTATTTCAGCGGTTTCTTTTGTTCCCAAATCATCTGTTGTTGTGGAATCATTTCCAGTCAAATCATCTTGTTTTATCTGAACGTTGCCAGTGTTTTTGTTTTCCTGCTGAACTGTATTAGCCAAACAACCTGAAATCAATACAAACAAAACTAACCCAATAATTAAATGCTTCAATATATCACCCAAAAAAATTAGTTGTGAAGTCATTAAAAAACATCCTGAAAAAAACAAGAAAACCTTAACACAAACGCGTTTTTACCTCTAAAAAAAGCAAGGGTTTAAATATAGATTTTACTTTAATTAATTGTTAATTTTAATTTTTTAGGAGGAAAAAATTATGGCAGTAAAAAAACCTTTTGGCGGATACACAATATGTTTTAAGGGATGTACAGATTCAATGGAGAAAGTTTTTGGTTCAGGAAAAATCACTCCAAGCGAAATGACCAAAGCAATCTGGAAGTACATTAAAGGCAAAAAATTGTCTTCAAAATAAAATAACTGTTTTTTAGGGATTTTTTCCCTTTCTTTTTCTTTTTTTCTTTTTTATACACCTTGTTTTTCGCTGTTTTTAAAGAACACAAATATTTAAAAAAATTAAGGTTTAGGAGTATTTTAGTTTATTTGCGAGGAAAACAAAATGAAAGTCAAATGCGCTAAATGCGAAGAACCTTTTGAAATAGATCCTGAAATATACGAAGAAGGGGATTCAGTTGAATGCCCTGCGTGCGGGGTAGAATTATTTGTTGCAAGAAAAGGCAAAAAAATAAATGTAGTTGAAACATTTGAAGAAGAAGATTCAGAAGGCTGGGATTAAATTTTTTTTCTTTCAATCCTGAATTCTTTGGTTTTATGGAAAACTACTGCCAGCAAAAACATTAAAACCCCAAAAACAAATACACTTAAAGGAAAAGGAACCACATTAGTTTCAGGGTCAAGATAAAAATAAATGCTTAAGGCGATTGCAACAGAAATAGCAAATTCAACAAAAAGCAATGCAAAAATTCTCTTGTCTTGTTTTCCTTCACTTAAAGTTTCTTTAATGCGATTTTTGTCATTAACAAGTTCTTGTTTTTCTTTTACAAGCCTTTCTTTAATCATGCACTAAAATTAAAGGTTTAGCTGAATAAAAAGCTTACTATTGAGTCAAAGAAAAAAGCAATTGAACTGATGAATTCATATAACAAAACCTGATTAAATGCAGCCAAAAAAACACACAAAATCCACAACAGCCTTAACTTATAAGAATAATTAAACAAAAGCAATAAACCCAAAAGAATAAATAAAGGAAAAAAAACAAAAGGAATTGAAATCAGCAAAATTAATTTTACCAGAATATTTCCTTTAACCAGATTAAAAGAATAAAAGTCCTTGAATGCATTAAAAGTGTTGCCTGCATCCTGGTCAGAAGGAAAACAATAATGAACTAAACTGAATGCAAGCCACAAAAAAACAAAACCAAAAAAATTCCCTGCAAACAACAAAGAAAAAGAAAAAGAAAACAAAAAAAAAGCAATCCAGTTTCCTAAAATAAAAGGTGCAAGAGTAATCATAATTGACTTGAAGACATTAGGCTGTTCATGAACAACATAAGCTTCATTCAAGCCAAAAAACTTTACTTTCTTCACCTTAACGCCAAAAAGAATGCATGCAATTAAATGACTGAATTCATGGAAAATCATGCCAGGAAAAAAAACAATATTATATTTCATTGAATAAGAAAAAGAGAAAACATAAATAAAATAGTAACTGCTTGCAGATTAAAGAAAAAAAATGGAAAAAAATCATTTGAATAAATGAAAGACAGCAAAAGAAAAAAGAATAACCATTAATCCTGTCTGCACAAAAGCAACATCATTAAGCCTATACCATTCAATTACGCCGGTAACTGAATAAAAAGCTGTTACGCCTAAAACAAGTAAAATACTGCCAAAAGCCCTTGAAGTCATTTTATCACTTTCCAGTAAAAACAAACAATATTCTGTTTAGACCTCTTTTTAATTTTTTCTCTTTTTTAAATGATTAGAAAAGGGGGGAAAACTACGAAAAACAATCAAACACCTAATTTTAAGATTAAAAGCATTGAAGCAATAAAACTTATTTCAAAAGAAGAAAGAATTAAAGCAATAGAAAAAGCAGGATTAAATATTTTTCTGCTGAAATCAAATGAAATATTCATTGATTTATTGACTGATTCAGGAACAAATGCAATGAGCCAAGAACAATGGAGTGCAATAATGAAAGCAGATGAAAGCTATGCTGGAGCAAAAAGCTTTGACAATTTTAAGAATTCAGTTTCAGAAGTAACAGGGTTTGAGTTTGTTCTGCCAGTACATCAGGGAAGGGCAGCAGAACATATTCTTGATTCAGTTTTAATAAAAGAAGGAAATGTAATTCTTGGAAACATTCATTTTGACACAACTTTAGCGCATATTGAATACAGAAAAGGAATTGGGATAAATTGTGTAATAAAAACAGCATTTGACTGCGAAAAAAAATGCGATTTCAAAGGAAACATAGATTTAGAAAAGCTTGAGGAAGTGCTTGAAAAAAATAAAGGAAATGTTGCTTATGTTTTGACTACAGTTACATGCAATTCAGGCGGAGGCCAGCCTGTTTCAATGGAAAATATCAGAAAAACAAGCGAGTTATGCAAAAAATATTCTGTTCTTTTTTTTCTTGATGCAGCAAGATTTGCAGAAAACTGTTTTTTTATTAAGAAAAGAGAAAAAGGATTTGAAAACAAAAGCATTAGAGAAATTGCATTAGAAATGTTTTCTTTTGCTGATGGATGTACAATGAGTGCAAAAAAAGACGCAATAGTAAATATGGGAGGATTTATTGGTTTCAGAGAAAAAGAATTATTTGATAAATGCATTCCTTTCTGCATTTTATTTGAAGGGTTTCCCACTTACGGAGGATTAAGCGGAAGGGATTTAGAAGCAATAGCTGTAGGGTTAAAGGAAGGAATACAAGAAGACTACTTAAGGTATAGAATTGGACAGGTTAAGTATTTAGGAGAAGAACTTGAAAAAATTGGAGTGCCAGTAATGAAGCCAATTGGAGGCCATGCAGTTTTTGTTAATGGAAAAAAATTTCTTTCGCATATTCCACAAGAACAATATCCTTCACACACTCTTGCAGTAGAATTATATATTGAATCAGGAATTAGAGCAGTAGAAATCGGAACACTTTTAGCCGGCAGAGATCCAAAAACAGAAAAAGAAATAATGCCTGAATTAGATTTAATGCGTTTGACTATTCCAAGAAGAGTTTACTTAAAAGAACACATGGATTATATTGTTGAAGCATTCAAAAAATTAAAGGAAAGAAAAACAGAAATCAAAGGATTAAAATTCAAATTTGAAAGCCCGATCTTAAGGCATTTCCAGTCAACTTTTACAAGAGCTGAATAGAAACTAATTTAAGTTTTCAAAACAATAAGTTATTATGGCTTGGACTATTGTTGAAACACCTAATGCAAAATATATTTTGGTTTTTGGAGCGCATGACAGGAGAAATATCCCTCCGCCTGCAAAATTTGATGCATTAATATTAGAAACGCCTATAGAACATGCATTCTATTCAGATTACCTTGGATATACGCCAAATTTAGACAGAATAGATATGATAAATAAAGCTGTTGCAGAAAACAAGCAAATATGGCTGACTGATGTAAATTTAACTAAGAAATCTCATCAGGATTATGAACAGAAGAAACTTAAAATGCCAGAGATTAGAGAAAAAACCGTAAAAAAAATAATAGCTGGAAGTGGTCTTTTATCTTTAATTTCTTCATTATTATATGTTAAAAAAAAGGTAAATAATAAAATGAACAGAAGAAAGTTCATAAAAAAAGCAGCAATAAGTGTGGCAATTCTTGCAGTCCCTCCTATTGTGGCAACACCAATAGCAAACAAAATAATTTACAACCTAAATATAAACGATGGCGAAATAAGAGTTCCTATTTTATGGGATTTAACTACACAATTAGACAAAATATTATATGGAGAAGAAGCGTTAAAAGGGATAGTAACAATAAGAAATGCAATTACAGCACAAAAAGCAGAAGCATTTCTTGCACCAAAACTAAAACAAGAACTAAACAGAAAGCCGGTAATAGCAATGGTCTGGGGCGCAGGGCATTATGAAATAAAAAGACTTTTAAAGCATCCTAATGAAAGATACAGGATTCTAAAGAAAAATAAACTAGAAGATTATGTGCAAAAAGATTACCCAAAAAGCTACAGAGTACAATTTAATGAAAAAGGACAAATAACAAGAACTAAAGAATTCAAAGAAACACTCAAAATTCCTGAAACCCCAAAAAAAAGAATCACAAGAGGAAGTGGAAACACTAAAATAAGCAGAAGGGAATTTTTTAGGACAATGATAAGAAGAAGAGTTTAATTCATTCTCTTGAAAATAACCCCATTTCTTCATCTAATTGTTTTGCAGTTTCTTCCATTCTTTTAAAAACCAAGTCAATTTCGTCTTGAAGCTCTTTAATTGTTCTAAACATTGACTTGCTTCTTGCCCTGAACTTGCTTCCCTGCCTTAATATAAGCCCAGACCTTAAAAGATTATTTAAATGATTAATTACTGCTCCTCTGCTCATTCCAACTCTTTCAGAGATTTCAGTTGAAGTCAAGAGTTTACCTTCAGCAGCATCAGCCCCCTTAACAAGTTCCTTAAAGACTAAAGCAGCTGTTTTACCTTTATCTATAGGCTCAAAAAAGCCAAGGCATTGCAATAACCAGTTAAATTCTTCATCCATTTGGCTTGAAAAAGGCTGTTCCACCCTTCTGATAACAATCTGAAACCTGTGATTGCCTCTGGAATCAGGTTTCCTGTGAGTTAAAAAAAACCTTTGATTAAAAGAAAGCAGTTTAGGGTCTTGTTCCATGAGAAAATAATAAGACAAAAGATTTAAAATGATTTTGTTTAAAGAGTTTAGTCATTGTTGAATCTTTTTGGACAGTGGTTGATTTGATTGAGCAGAAAAAAGATGATGAAAAAAACAAAAAACAGCATGAACAGCCTGAAGAAATAGGAAAACAGGAAACTGACCTAAAACAAGCTAAAATAGAGGAATTAACTGAATTAGTCAAAAGAATTCAGGCAGAATTCGAGAATTTCAAGAAAAGAGAAGAAAAAGACAGAATGAAATTTGTTGAATACAGTAATGCAGGATTAATGCTTGACCTGCTTCCTGTCCTTGATTCAATTGAATCAGGAGAAAAAAACTGGGATGAAAAAACAATCAACGCATTTGAACCAATAAAAAAACAATTAACTGAAGTGCTCAAAAAAAACGGATTAAAAGAAATTAACTCAAAAGGAAAAAAATTTGATCCAGAAATCCATGACTGCTTAATGCAAGAACACAACGAAAAAAAAGAAGATTATGAAGTATTAGAAGAACTGCAGAAAGGCTATTTTTTGAAAGATAAAGTGTTAAGGCACTCAAAAGTTAAAATCAACAGAAAACCCGAAAAAGAGACAGAAAACAAACAAGAAAAAACTGAAGAAGAAACAGGAAACCAGAAAACCATGCCTGAAAAGGAGTGATTGAAATGAAAGAAAAAAAATTGCAGGAAGAATTAAATGATTTTGACGACGAGATTCCATTAGAAATCCCTGAAGAAATAAAGCCTGAAATAAGCGAAGAAGAAAAAAAATTAAGGTTTAAAGTTTATGCTAACTGAAATTCAAAATTTAGGAGCAATAATTAAAAAGGTGATAAAATGAGTAAAGTGATTGGTATTGATCTCGGCACAAGTAATTCTGCAGCAGCAGTATTAGAAGGAGGAAAACCAAAAATAATTCCTTCAGCTGAAGGCGCAAGTTTGTATGGAAAAGCTTTTCCTTCTGTTGTGGCTTTTACAAAAGACGGGCAAATGCTTGTAGGAGAACCGGCAAAAAGACAGGCAGTAAGCAATCCAGAAGGAACAATTACTGGCGCAAAAAGAAAAATGGGAACTTCATTCAAATACAAAGCCCAAGGAAAAGAATATACCCCTCAACAGATTTCTGCTTTTATTTTACAAAAAATAAAAAAAGACGCTGAAAGCTTTTTAGGAGAAAAAATAGAAAAAGCAGTTATAACAGTTCCAGCATATTTTGACGACAACCAAAGACAAGCAACAAAAGACGCAGGAAAAATTGCAGGATTAGAAGTTATTAGAATTGTAAATGAACCAACTGCAGCATCACTTGCTTATGGATTAGACAAAAAAGGAAAAGACAGGAAAATTTTAGTGTTTGATTTTGGCGGAGGAACATTAGATGTAACAGTAATGGAATTCGGCGACGGAGTATTTGAAGTAAAATCAACTTCAGGAGACACTCAATTAGGCGGAAGAGACATGGACGAGGTTGTACAAAAATACATTATAGAAAAATTCAAAACAGAAGAAGCAGCAGACTTAACAAAAGACAAAATGGCAATGCAAAGATTAAATGAAGCAGCAGAAAAAGCAAAAATTGAATTAAGCAATGTAATTGAAACAGAAATTAATCTGCCTTATATTACTGTAACACAAGAAGGCCCAAAACATTTAGTAATGAAATTAAACAAAGCAAAATTAGAAGAATTAGTTAAACCAATTGTTTCAAAATGCGAAAAACCAGTAAACCATGCTCTTGCAGACGCAAAACTTACTCCGGCAGAAATAGACAAAGTAATAATGGTCGGAGGCCCTACAAGAATGCCTATAGTACAAGAATTCGTGGAAAAAATCGTAGGCAAAAAAGTTGAAAGAGGAATTGACCCAATGGAATGCGTTGCAATGGGTGCAGCAGTACAGGCAGGAGTATTATCAGGAGAAGTAAAAGATATTTTATTGCTTGATGTAACTCCATTAAGTTTGGGAATAGAAACTCTTGGAGGAGTTTTTACAAAACAAATTGAAAGAAACACTACTATTCCAACAAAAAAAAGCCAGATTTTTTCAACTGCAGCAGACAATCAGACTGCAGTAGACATTCATGTATTACAAGGAGAAAGAACAATGGCTTCAGACAACAAAACTTTAGGAAGATTCCAGTTAATTGGAATTCCTCCTGCGCCTCGTGGGATACCTCAAATTGAAGTGACTTTTGACATTGATGCAAACGGAATAGTGCATGTAACAGCAAAAGACATGGGAACAGGAAAAAGCCAGAAAATTTCAATTGTTGCATCAGAGAAATTAAATGAAACAGAAATAGAAAAAATGAAAAAAGAAGCAGAACAGTTTGCTGAAACAGACAAAAAGAAAAAAGAAGAAATAGACACAATTAATCAGGCAGATGCAATAGTATACCAGACAGAAAAAACTTTGAAAGACATGGAAGGAAAAGTTGACTCAAAAAAAATTCAGGGAATAAAAGATGAAGTAGCAGAACTCAAAAAACTGCTTGAACCAAAAGAAAAAGATGTTACAGCAATCAAAACAAAATTAGATGAAGTGAATAAATTATTTCAGGAAGCTTCAACTGAATTATACCAGAAAGCCTCTCAACAAGCACAAGGGCAAACAGGAGAAAAAGAAGAAAAAAACAAAGACGAAAAAGTAGTTGACGCAGACTATAAAATGGAAGACGAAAACAAAGACGAAAAAAAAGAAAAAAAGAAAAAATAAGGAAAAAAAGAACCGAAAAAATAAATTCAAATAAAAAAAGCAAAATCAGAAAAAGAAGAAAATAGTTGAAAAAAATTAAAAAGAAAAAAATAATTTAAAAACCCTCGCGAAAAAAAAAGGAAAGGAAAAAAAATAATTCAGGTTAAATTACTTTCCTTCCTTTTTTTTATTCTTTTCGCGATTCCGCTCGCGAGCCACGGTGCACGCCGTAAAGGCGTGCTAGTCCAGCTTTATGCTGGACCTCGTGCTCAAACGGCGAAACGTTTGCGTGACAGTTTATGAGTGAGAAAAGAGAGTATTACGAAATTTTAGGATTAAAAAAAGGCGCTTCAATTCAAGAAGTAAAAGAAGCCTACAAAAAACTGGCAAAAAAATACCATCCGGATATATCCAAAGAAGAAAACGCAGAAGAAAAATTCAAAGAAGTATTAGAAGCTTATTCTGTTTTAAGCAATCCGCAAAAAAAAGAAAATTACGATAAATTCGGCCATGCGGCAGAAGGCTTTCAAGGATATGGCGGATTTGGAGGCCAAGGATTTGATTTTTCTGCAATGGACTTTGATTTCGATGACTTATTCAAGAATTTTGGCTTTGGAGACATTTTTGGTTCAAGGCAGAGAAGAGGGCCAAGAAAAGGAGTTGACTTAAGGTTTGACTTAAGCATTGAATTTGAGGAATCAGCTTTTGGAGTAAAAAAAGAAATTGAAATAGAAAGAATTGAAGCATGCGATAAATGCAGTGGTTCTGGATCAGAAAAAGAAGAAGACCTGGTTTCTTGTTCTCAATGCAATGGAACAGGAATGCAGACTCACTCGCAAAGAACTCCTTTTGGAACATTTAATACAAGAACTACCTGCAGGAAATGCAGAGGAGAAGGAAGAACAGTAAAAAATCCCTGCACTAAATGCAATGGAACAGGAAGAATAAGAAAAAAAAGAAAAATAACTGTTGCAATTCCAGAAGGAATACAAAACGGTGCATATTTAAGATTAAGAAATGAAGGAAATGCAGGAGAAAGAGGCGCAGGAAACGGAGACTTATATGTTGTAATATTCATTGAACCCCATGAATTCTTTAAAAGAGATGAAGCAGACATTTACGGAGAAGTGCCAATAACTTTTTCTTTGGCTGCATTAGGCGGAGAAATTGATGTTCCTACATTAAAAGGAAAAGCAAAATTAAAAGTCCCTTCAGGAACACAGACAGGAACAATTTTCAGATTAAAAGAAAAAGGAATAAAAGACATTGAAGAAGGCGGTTTTGGAGACGAATACATTAAAGTTATTTTAAGGACTCCGGAAAAGCTTTCAAAAAAACAAAAAGAATTATTTGAGGAATTAAAAGAAGGGGAAAAAACAACAGAAAACGGTTTTTTTAAGAAATTCAAGAAAGTATTTAAGTGAAAGAATTAATATAAGAAAAACTATTCTATTAAAGATGATTCCAGAAAAAATAAAGAAAGAGTTTAGAATCGGCTTTGTGATTTTTGCCTTGATTATTTTAATAAGCTATTATCTGATTTTAGGAGAAAGTCCTTTTTTTGATTCATTAGAAGCAAGAATTTATTTTGTTTTGATGGTTACTTCAATGGTTGTTTTTGCTTCACTTCTGGAAAACTATATTGGATGGAACAATAAAAGACCTGAAAAATTAAAGGAAAGATTCAAGCAGATTACTTTCCTGCTTTCAGTTCCATTTCTTTTTCTTGTGTTAACCAACTGGGGTTATACGTTTTTTTTAATTCTTTTAATGGGAATTCCTTTAGGGCTTTCAATAGCTGAAGGGATTCCAATATTCCATTACATTAAACCAACAGCAAAAAAAGTGTTATTGGCTTTTGCTGTATTTGCATTGCTTTATTTTACTGCAAAAACATTTTATTCAATTAAATTACTGGATAAAGAAACAGTTTATGTTTTTCTGATAAGTTATATGGTTTCAAGCATTCTGGCTAATTTCTTTTATGTAATCAAAAGAGCGAGAAAAAGTTTTAATAAGAAGAAAAGACAATAATATGAAGTGATTAAATGAAAACAAGAGGAAAATTATTGCTAGTGCTTCTTGCAGCATTAATACTTTTATATTTTGTTTACGTTGAAGGAATATTCAATGTAGTTTCATTTGAAAATGGATTAGAAAAACTAAGTGCAATAGACCAGGAATTTGAATTAGAAGGAAAACTTGTTCCAGCACAAAAAGAAAAAATAAGCCAATACAACACAAAACTGGTTGACCTGGAAACAGAATTAAGCAAAAAAACATCAAATGAAGACATTAAGGCATTAAATTACTTGATTGATGCAAGAAAAGAACTTGTTTTAATGCAGCTGAATTTAATTGAATTCCAGGAAACAAGAGAATGCTCAAGACAACTTGAATTAATTGACTCAATAATGAGTTCAGCAGTTTCAGCAAGAGATTCAGTGCAAAACTACCTTACAAATTATTCTTCTTTTTCAGACAAAACAACAGAATGGAATCAAAACGTTTTAGATACAACAAATTCTGTTGAGCTTTCATTCAGGGAATTGCAGGAAAGCATTTCACAAACTTGTTAAGCTTTTTCACTTAAACTGTTTTTATGAAAAAGCTTGTATTTGAAGGCGCAGAAGCAAGAACATATTTAACTGAATTCGATGGAAGACAGGCAATAGAAAAAAAAAGAATCCCAAAAAAATACAGGCACAAAAAACTTGATGACAAAATAAGAAATACACGGACAAGAGATGAAGTTAATTTGCTTCACAAAGCAAAGCTTGCAGGAATAAGGACTCCAGTAATTTATTCAGTAGACAAAAAAAATTCAGTTATTGTAATGGAATACTTAAAAGCAAAAAAACTCAAAGAACAAATTAATTCAATGAAAATAAAAAATTTCAGCCAAACAGGAAAAGAAATTGCATTGCTTCACAAGGCAGGAATCGTCCACGGAGATTTAACCACAAACAATATTCTTTTAGAAAAGGAAAAACTCTTTTTCCTTGATTTTGGGCTTGGATTTAACTCAAATAAAATAGAAGATTTTGCTGTTGACTTGCTTGGATTCAAAAAAACTTTTCTTTCAGGCAATCCTGAAAAAAGAAAAGAATGGAAGGAAATAGAAAAAGGCTATTGTTTCTGGGAAAAAAGAAAAGAAGTTATTGGCAGGATAAAAGACATTGAGAAAAGGGCAAGATACCTTTAAATCAGACTAATGTATAAAGACGGAAGAAAAAAATAAATAATAAAAAAATCAAGAATGTTTAACACAAGCTTGGCATGCGTTAAGCTTGTCATCCCCTAATTTGTATGTTGCAACGATTGATTAACCTATGATTATTGTTTCAGCGGCAATGCGGTCTCCCAAATAGTTTATTAATGAGTTTTCCGATTCTGTTGTATATGATGTATAACAGGCAGAAGCTTTTGCTGCAGGTTGTTAATAGTATGGCAGAAAAAGGAATTTCTTCCAAAACATTTTTAGTGAAAGCTGTGTTCTTGTTGAGGCAAAGGCTTGGATTTGAAAGCATTGGGTATGACTTCTTTCCATACAAGTATGGCCCTTTTTCTAATGTAATTTATGAGGATTTTACTGCCTTAGAAAAAGAAGGCTTGTTTGATGAAGCTAATCTGTGCTTGACCAAAAACGGGAAAACTTTTGTTGATTCATTAAAAAAAAGCAATGAAGTTTCTTCTGAAATACAAGGCATTCTTTCCAATTTTTCCGGCACCTTAAAAATAAAGAGTTTTGTTTATGAAAATTACCCGGAGTTTACTGTCCGCAGCACTTCCCAAAAAAAAGAGGCAGTAAAAGAAAATGGTTTTTGTTCCATTGGTTATGAAGGCAAGACCATTGATTCTTTTTTGAATGAATTAATCCAGCATAATGTTTCCTTGCTTGCTGATGTAAGGCAAAATGCCTTTAGCATGAAAAAGGGATTTTCCAAGAGCCTGTTGAAGAATTACCTTGAAAAGGCAGGCATTGCTTACCTGCATTTTCCTGAACTTGGCATTGAATCTGAAAAAAGAAAAGGCCTGAATTCTGCTGCAGATTACAAGGAATTATTTGAGGATTACAGGAAAAACCTGCCTGCAAAAAAAGAGAAAGTTGCAGAGGTTAAGGAATTAAGTAAAAGTGAAAAAGTTGCTTTGATGTGTTTTGAGGCTGACAAGAATTTTTGCCATCGCGGGGTTTTAGCAGATTTCTTAAATGCAGAGGTTGTTCACATTTGAAGGAAAAAATCCTGGTTCTCGCAAAAACATATCCAAATCTTAGCAGGAAGTATGTTGAAACAGTGTGTGTTGCAGGAATCACTAATAAAGGGGAATGGAGGCGCCTTTACCCGATTCCTTTCAGGAAGCTTCCTTTTATTCAGCGTTTTAAAAAGTTTGAATGGATTGAAGTTGAAACAATAAAAAACACTAAAGAGAAGCTACAGCGAAAAGAATCCTGCAAGGCTGATGCTGGCTCAATAAAGGTTTTAGGCAATGTTGGAACGGGTTTTAATCGTAAATGGAATGAAAGAAACCGGCTTTTGCTTTCTCATGTGAATAAATCCCTTGAAGACTTGGAAGAGCAAAAGAAAAGCAGGAAAGTTTCCTTGGGGTTAATCAAGCCTGCTGAATTAATGGATTTTACTTTGACTCCTTTGGAGGAATGCCGCGACTGGGAAAAAGATTTAATTAAGGGAACACAAAAAACATTATTTGGGAATTATAATTCTCCATTAGACCGGATTCCATGGAAGTTTTCCTATGTTTTTAAGTGCAATGATTCAGAATGCAAAGGGCATTGTTTGATGTGCGAAGACTGGGAACTTCTTGAATCATGGCGTTCTTGGAAAAACAAGTACCAAAACGAAACTCTTTTGTGGGAAAAAATAAAGCAAAAGTATTTTGAATGGATGAAAAACAGAAACCTGCATTTTATTGTTGGCACTGAATCAAGATTCAACAAATTTCTCATAATCGGGCTTTATTATCCGCCAAAATTGTAACCCATTTTTTATGCAGATGTGGTGAAGGCCCGAAAAAAGCTATAAAAACCTAATGTTTCAGAAATAATAGTATACAAGCATTTGATTAGTGCTGTTTTTTAATGCATTTTTTTGTTGTTAAAAATTATTGTGTAAAGGAGTAGATTTAATTGGCTAGAATTCATGGAAGAAGCAAAGGAAAAAGCGGTTCAAAAAAACCGGTAAAAAAAATTCACCCTGAATGGGTTGAATTAAAACCAAAAGAAATAGAAGAAAAAGTGGCTGAATTAGCACATAAAGGCAATACTGCAGCAGAAATAGGAAAAATTTTAAGGGATGTTTATGCTGTTCCGTCAGTGAAAACTGCAACAAAAAAGAAAATTCAGAAAATAATTGAAGACGCAGGAATAAAACAGGATTTTCCAAGAGACTTGCTTAATTTGATTAGAAAATCAGTGAATGAAAAAAAGCATTTTGAATCAAACAAGCATGACAAAACAGCCCAAAGAGGTTATAGGTTAACTGTTTCTAAAATCAGAAGATTAGCGAAATATTATTCAAAAAAAAGAAAAATCCCTGAAGGCTGGAGATATTCAGAAGAAGAAGCAGAACTAATGGTGAAATAATGCAGTATTCAATGAAAATTAAAACAAAAAATTTTGAAAAAAAAGCTGCAGGAAATTCACTTAAAGAAATGCTTGAACAAGGCGAAAAAATAATTCAGGAAATGTGATTTAATGGCAAAAAAAGAAGTAAAAGAAGCAAAAGAAAAACCAAAAAAAGTTGATTCAAGAAGGACAACAGATAAATGGAAGAAAAAAAAATGGTTTACTATTTTTGCACCAAAAATGTTTGACCAAAAAGAAATAGGAGAAACAGTTGCAGAAAAACCTGAAACATTAATTAACAGGACAATAAATTTAAGTGCAAGAGACTTAACAGGAAACCCGAAAAAACAGCACATAAGCCTGCACTTTAAAATCTATGACGTGCAAGGGCTTAAAGCATACACAAAGTTAACAGGCCATGAAATCAACCCTAATTTTTTGAAGAGAATTATCAGGAGAAGGATAAGCAAAATGGAAACAGTACAAGTTGTTAATTTAAGAGACGGAGAAAAAGCAAGAGTCAAAACAATTGTTGTTTCAGGAAAAAAATTAACAAAAATAAAAGAGACTGCAGTAAGGAAAATAATGATGGAAAAAATAGCTTATGCTTCAAAAAAAAGAGACTTTGATGATTTTGTAAACGAAATGGTTTTTGGGAATATTGCATTCAAAATACAAAATGAAGCAAAAAAAGTTGGTTTGATTAAAAGAATTGAAATAGTTAAAACAAAATTAATTGAAGGTAAGTAAAAGTGCTTACTGCCCCTGAAATACTGATAATAATTATGGTTTTGGGTTTTTTTTCTTTTATTTCTTTAAGGAAAAAAAGCTTTGACAAAAAAGGAATTTTAATTGGAATATTAATCGGATTAATAACTGTTTTTTTGGGTTCTTTGACTTCAGTTGGAGGATTAACTGCTTTTCTTTTCATAACATATTTTTTTATTATAGGAGAATTAAGCACCAGATATTGTTCAAAGAAAAGAAAAAAAGAACATGAAACAAGAAGCACAGGAAACATTTTAGGGAATTCTCTTGCTTCAGTTATTGCTTTAGGATTAAATTTTCCTTTAGGGTTTTTTGCAGGAATTTCAGCTGCATTAGCCGATACAATGAGCTCTGAAATTGGAATGCTTTCAAAAAAAAAGCCTTTATTGATTACAACTTTTGAAGAAGTTGAAACAGGAACAGACGGAGGAATAACAGTTTTAGGCTGGGTTTCAGCTTTTATCGGCGCAGGGCTTGTCGCATTAATGCATTATGCTTTATTCAAAAGCATTTTTTTTGCAGGAATAATTTTATTGGCTGGATTAATCGGAACATTAATTGACAGCATTTTAGGCGCATTATTTGAAAGAAAAGGAAAAATGAGCAACACTTGGGTTAATTTTCTTTCAACTTCAGTAGCCGTAATATTTGCAATCGGAATTGCAGGCTGAATTATTTTACTGCAACTATTTGATAAAAACCTACTCTACCTCTAATAACATTCCATAATCCTGGGCTATATTTTGGCGCACCCCACCTTGTGTCCAATTAGTTCTCCCAAGCTCTTTTTTAGTGAGTTTTTTTACTTGAATTTTTTTTTCATCAAATCCTGCTTCTTTAACAGAAGTTGTTACCACATCAAGAACATCTCTTGAACAAGCAACCATTAGTTTGCCTCCTTTTTTTAGTTTTTCTCTAGCAAGTTTTACTGTTGCTTTGGTATACTCTTTATAATTTCCCATTTTATGTCGTCTAATGCCAAATCTAGAAAACAAACTTTTTGAACCATAATAACCTAAAGCCATTTCAGAACTAATAATATCAGCATGATT
>JAHJUD010000055.1 GCA_018829335.1 Microcaldota archaeon
AGACGCTGCTAATCACTTTTTTAATAAGCTAATTGTAATCATTAGAATTAAGCTATGTCTTGCTGTTTTTAACTTGGTTTTCTGAAACTTTACTTTATTATGAGAGTGACAGGATTTGAACCTGCGACCTTTCCGACATCGGCGGAATGCACTAGCCAGACTGTGCTACACTCCCAAAACAAAAATCAGAAAATTATTTTTAAGTAAACAAGTGAAAGCAAGTTGCTATATATTAGCAACCTATTTAAATAAAGATTTTTTGACTCTGTTTAAACGAATAGCCATATCGGTTTTTTTCACAAATATCGGTTTTTACCGATAGTTTTAGAAGTTAAAATTACAAGAATTTCTGCAGTTCTTCCAAATTCAAATGAGACTGCCTTAAAACTGATTTCATTGTTCCGGTCCTGATTACAGGACGCAAAGGAACTATAACAGTTTTCTTTCCATCAGAATCAGTTTTCCTTAATTTTACATGGCTTCCTTTCTGGCTAACAGATTCAAAGCCGGCTTTCTCTAAAGCTTTAATTAATTTTTTTCCTGAAACAACAGGAAATTTAGGCATGCAATTTCACTTCAAAAGTAGTTACAAAAGGAGTCATTTCTGAAACCTTTACTTCTTTTTCATCTTCTAAATATAATTCAACTGCTTCCTTCAAGTTAGTTAAAGCTTCTTCAATTGAATCTCCTTGAGAAGCAACATCTAATTCAGGGCACAAAGCAACATATTCTCCGTCTTCCTTGCTGATAATAGCAGACAATTTCATTTTATTCACCTGATAATATATTGTAATCAAGTGTATAAAAAAGGTTGTTTTTGAATGCCCGACGCTGCTAATCACTTATTATCTCTGATTTTATGTTGATTTTTTTGTTCTTAAAAAATAGCTGGCTCTGGAATTGGAACAATAATTTTTCCTTTAAATCCTTTTTCTTTTAGTTTAGGAATAATAATGTTTTTCAGGTTCCAAGCCAAAAGCAAAGCATATTCAGGCTGGTCAGAAAAAACCTGTGATTCTTCTACTACTTTAATGTGCATGCCAGGAGAAAATTTTCCTATTTTAAGGTTTTGTTTTTCTGCCAAATAATCTAATGTGTCGTTTCCTATTCCGCAGAAATTAAGCAAAGTGTTTCCTTTAGCTGGAGCGCCTAAACCAACAATATGATTTCCTTCTTTTTTAAGTTTAAATAAAAGATTTCTTAATTTTTCCCTGTTTTCTGAGACTCTTTTTGAAAAATCATCAAAAGTTTTTTTTGAATACAAACCTGCTTTTTCTTCTTCTTCAATTATTCTTGAAACATTTTCACTTACAGGAAAGTTTCCTTTAATGCATGCATAAACCCTTAAAGAGCCTCCATGGGTTGAAATTTTTTCTGCATCAAAAACTGTCATTCCGAATTTTTCAAATAAATAAATTAATGGTTTAAGCGAGTAATATCTTAAGTGTTCAGCATAAATTGAATCATATTCTATTTCTGAAACCATGTTTTTCAGGTAATGGGATTCTTCAACAAAAACCCCTTTGTCTTCCAGCAAAAGTTTTATTCCCTGCATGAAAGAATCAAGTTCTTTTACATGAGCAAAAACATTTGTTGCAGTAATAATTTTTGCTTTGCCGTTTTCTTTGAGGATTTTTTGTGTTGTTTCTTCATTAAAGAATTCAAATAAAGTCGGAATATTTTTTTTTAATGCAAGTTTTGCTGCTTTTGAAGGGTCAACTCCTAAAACCTTTATGTCTGATTTCATGAAGTTTTCTAATAATGTGCCATCATTTGAGCCAATATCAACTACAAGGTCTTTTGATGAAAGACTGAATTCTTCAGTTAATTTTTCTGCAAGAACAGAAAAGTTTTTTACGAGTTCTCCGCTTGAGCCGGTTGTATAAACAAAAGAGTCAGTAAATAAAAGTTTTGGGTTAACTGCATGGCCTAACTGCACTAATTTGCAGTTATCACAGAAAAAAATGTTTATAGGGCAGGTTACTTCTGTTTTGTTTAGTTCATTTTCATTTAAGAAGCCGTCGCTTGGAGGCAGGTTTCCTAAAGACAAAAATTTATGCAATTTTTCGTTTGAGCAAATTTGGCATTTCATAAAAAAACCATTTAATTTTCAGCAAAATATTCTTGATACCATTCAAATATTTTCAGTAAACCTTCTTTTAATTTAACTTCTGGCTTAAATCCTAAAGCTGAAAGCTTTGAAACATCAGGACAGCGTCTTTTAACGCTTCCTTTAGGGGCTGGAAGAGTTTTTATTTCAGGGTTTGTTCCTGCAATTTCAAAAAGCATTTTTGCTAAATCAATTATTTTTATTTCTTCATCGCTTCTTCCAATATGAAAGGTTTTCTTGTTTGCTTTAGGGTTTTCCATTACTAATTTTGTTGCCTGAACTGCATCATCAATAAAACAAAAAGCCCTTGTTTCTTTTCCGCCAAAAATTTTGAAAGGGTTTTCTTTTTTTAGGATTCTTTTAATGAATTGCGGCATTACATGTTCTGTTCCCATTCTTGGGCCGTAAATATTATGGTATCTTACAATAGAGAAATCAAAATCATGAATATGGTTGTAGCAGTGGACTGCGACTTCTGAAATTATTTTTCCTGCCCCATAAGACCATCTAGGATTTGAAGGGTCTTCAACAGTCAAAGGGATTTCTTCTGGAGTGGGAATAGGAAAATTTTTTCCTAAAAGTTTGAGTGTGCCTGCATAAGTTTCAGAGCTTGAAGAAAAAAGGAATTTTCCTTTTTTGTTTTGAATAAACCAGTCAAGCATGTTTATTGTGCCTATTGTTCCAACTTTCAATACTTTGTCTGGAATTTTATAAAAGTTTTCTGTGCCGTTTATTGCAGCTAAATGATAAACAAAATCGTATTTGTCTAATTTTGTGAACTGGTTTTTGTCTATTAAATCTATTTCAATGAATGAAACGTTTTTGTTTTCAAGCAATTTATTGAATTCTAAATCTTTTTTTCCTCTGATAAAATTGTCTGCGATAACAACATGCTGGTTTTTGGCAAGGTTTTTTGATAAATGAAAGCCGATGAATCCTGCGCCTCCTGTAACCAAAGAAGTTTTTTGCATAAATTATTTAAGGAAAGAATTATTTTAAAGTGTTCAGCCAAAAAGAAACAGGAATATTGTACCAAAAGCAATAAATTAAAGTAAAATTAAAGCATTTGCTTTTATATAAATTCAATAACATATATTTTATGTGATTTAATGCTTCAAAAAAGAAACAAGCTGATTTTGAATACTTTTAAAAGAAATGGTTTTACAGGAATTGCAAACCTTGCTTTAAGGCATTACGAACAAAACAAAATGCCTGACAGCCTGCATTACACTCCTACTGCATTACAAATTGAAGTGACAACTTCATGTAATTTAAAATGCACTATGTGTGAGCATAGTTTTATGCAGGAAATAGGAAGAAACTTAAAGTTTTCTGAATTCAAAAAAATTCTGGATGAAAACAAAAATGTTCAGGTAATTAATCTGACAGGAATAGGAGAAGCATTGCTTAACCAAGAGTTCATTGAAATGATAAAATATGCAAAAAGCAAAGGAGTTTATGTCTGGTTTAACGACAATTTCACTTTAATGAATCAGGAAAAAGCCGAAAAAATGATTGAAATAGGCGCAGATTTTATTATTCTTTCTTTGGATGGAGCAACAAAAAAAACTTACGAAAAAATCAGGGTGGGAGCAGACTTTGACAAAGTAACAAAAAATTTTGTAATGTTAAGAAAGTTAAGAGAGGAAAAAAACCTTAAAAAACCAAAATTAGGGATTAATTCTGTTGTATTAAAAGAAAATTATCATGAAATAGAAGAAATGGTAAAGCTTGTGAATGAACTAAAAGCAGATAATTTAATGTTTGTGAGCATTGTGATGTCAGACAATACAGGAAAGCTTTCTTTATGGAATTTGGATCCGAATGAAACCAGACCTTTTGTTGAAAAAGCAAAAAAGACTGCTGAAAAATTAAATGTTAAAGTGATTGGCTGGCCTAATGTGGAATTAAAGAAAACAGAAAAAACAGGATGTTTATATCCTTGGGTTAATCCATACATTGGATTCAATGGAGATGTAATTCCCTGCTGTTATATTCCTCAAATGGCTAATGCAAGAATAGAAAAAGAAAATATTATGGGAAATGTTTTGAAAGAGCCGCTAAAAAAAATCTGGAACGGAAAAAAATATTCTGAATTCAGGAAAAAAATTAAAACAAAAAATCCTCCTGAAGCATGTAGAACCTGCTCAAAATTTTACGGACAGTAATAAAATATTAAATGATTTTTTTATAAATTAAAAAGAGGAAAAGAAAATGAAGAAAGTCAGTGTTATTGGTGTAGGAAGAGTCGGGCTTCCAATGTGTTTGAGTTTAGCTGAAGCAGGCTATAAGGTTTATGGAATAGATGTAAGAAAAGATTACATCCAGCAAATAAAAGAAAAAAAAATGCCTTTTGTTGAAGAAAACGCACAAGAACTGCTTGAAAAGCATGTTGATGTGAATTTTTTTCCTTCAACTGACACAAAAAAAATAGAGGAATCAGAATACATTGTTTTGACGATTGGAACGCCGGTTGATGAACACCTGAATCCTGATTACAAACAAATACAGGAAGTTACAAAAACTCTTTTAAAGCACTTGAAAAAAAACCAGACAATAATTTTGCGTTCAACTGTTTCTCCTGGAACAACAGAATACCTAAAGGATTTAATTGAAAAAGAAACTGAAATGAAAGCAGGAAAAGATTTTTTTCTGGCTTTCTGTCCTGAAAGAATCGCGCAAGGAAAAGCAATAGAAGAAACAAAAGAAATTCCGCAGATCATAGGAGGGATAGAAGAAAAGAGTTCAGAGAAAGCAATGGAATTCTTTAAGCCTTTTACAAAAGAACAAATTAAAACTGACGCCAAAAGCGCTGAACTCGCAAAAATTTTTACTAATATGTACCGTTATATTAATTTTTCTATTGCAAACGAGTTCATGATTCTGGCAGAAGAACATGAAAGAGACATTTATGAAATAATTAATTTGATTAATTACAATTACAAGAGAGGAGGAATAAAACAGCCTGGTTTTGCTGCAGGGCCTTGTTTATACAAAGACGGTTTCTTTTTAATCAACACAATGCCCTTTAATGAATTAATTTCGGTGAGCTGGAAAATAAATGAAACAGCCCCATTGTATTTGCTGAAAAAAATTAAATCAAAAACTGAATTAAAACACAAAAAAGTTGCATTGCTTGGAATGTCATTCAAGGCAGACAATGATGATTCAAGGAATTCTTTAAGCTTTAAAATCAAGAAAGCCTTGGAAAGAGAAAATGCAGTTATTGAATGCCATGACCCTTTAATAAAAGAATTCAATGGAAAAATTGAAGACGTAATAAAGGATTCTGAAGTGATTATTGTTGCAACAAATCATTCAGAATACAAAAAAATGAGTTTAAATGAAATTAAAAGCCTTACAAAAAAAGACTGTATTGTCTGTGATATATGGAATACTTTTGGAAAAAATAAAATCATTTATTCTTTAAGTGAATAAAAAAATGAAAATATTGTATATTACTTCTGTTTTAGGAGACATTGGTGGAAGCGAAATTTACTGCAGGGACATAATAAAAGAAATGTTAAGAAAAGGGCATAAAGTACTTGTTGTGTCAACAGAACCATATGATTTCAGGCATAAGAATGCTGAAGTTTTCCTGCTTCCTGTTTTTGGGCATCATGCTTTCCATAAATTCACTGCACCATTGTTTTATTCAAGAATAGTGAAAAAAGCAGTGGAATTCAGGCCTGACGTAATCCAAAGCCACAGCAATTGTTTAATGGGCTGGATTGGAGATAAAGTGAAAAAAAAATTAAATATCCCTCATGTTTTGTTAATTGAAATGATTTCTGCAAAAAACAATAATCTGCATACAAAAACAATTTTTGCTTTAGAAAAGTTTTTACTGCCAAAGCTGAATTATGATAAACTTGTTGTCTGGACTGAAAACATGAAACAAAAGTTTTTGCTTCCATGGGGGATTGAAGAGAAAAGAATTCAAGTAATTCCTGCAGCATTAAATAAAGAAAATTATGATTTGAATGCAAGCGGAAAAAAAGTGAAAAAAAAATATGGGGATCATTTGATTGTTTCAATCAAAAGCCTTTGGACAACAAATGTTTTGGGTCTGGTTTACATTGTGAAGGCAATGAAGTATGTTAAAGAAAAGCATCCTGAATACAAATATTTGTGCATTGGCCCAGGAGATTCCGGTGCATTAAAGAAAGTTGCCGAAGAAGAAAAAGTTGAAGATGTTGTATTGTTTCTTGGAAGTGTTTCAAATGAAGAAAAACAAGAGTATTGGGCTGCAACAGAAATTGCACCGCATTCATATGTTTATGAGTTTTCAACTTCAATTTCTTTGCTTGAATTTCTTGCAATGGGAAAAGCCTGTGTTATAACTGATATTGGCGCAGTAAGGGAATATCTTAAAGACGCTGCTTTAATTGTTAAAGCAGAAGACCCAAAAGCTTTAGGAGAAGGAATAAACAAACTTATTGAAAACAAAGAATTAAGAAAAAGTCTTGAGAAGAAAGCAAGGAAATTATTTGAAGAAGATTATTCAATTACGTCAACTGTTAACAGATTAGAAAAAATTTATTTAAAATGATTACTCTTTTTCCATTTCAAATGGCGGACTGAATTTTGGTTCTCTGAAAGGAATAAAAACAGATTTTTTTCTTTTAGCTCTTTCTCTTAAAATCAGCTTTAAGTCTTTTATATTATTCCAGTAAGCTCTCATTAACCAAAAAAACTGACCGTCTTTAATGCTCTGCAAAAAAATTAATCCCATTCCGGGAACAAATCCCAACAAGTCCATTAACCCTAAATTGAAGAAAAAAGATCTTAATCTATGGGTATTCACTAAAATGTAATGGTTTTTTGCGGACATGCTTTTAATTGAACCTTGAGAAGAATAATGGACAACAATGCATTTGCTGCATTCAATTATTTTGTATCCTTTGCTTCGTGCCCTGAAATTCCAATCTGCTTCTTCTCCATAAGCAGGAGAAAAATGCTCTGCATCAAGATAACCTATTTCTTCAATAAATTTTTTTTTTGTTATCCATCCTACTGGAAGAGTTAACTTTTCACGGTTTGGCTTTTGCTTAATTTTTTCAATTAATTTTTTGTCATTGAATTTTTTGGGAGACACTTCTTTTACCCCGACTACTGCAAATTTTTCGTTTGAGTCAATCGTTTTTATTAATTCTTCAAGCCAGCCTTTAGTTACAAAAGCATCATTGTTTAAATGCACAACATAAAAACTTTCAGCGGCAATATAACCTTGATTCAAAGCATAAGGAAAGCCTTTGTTTATTTTGTTTTTTATTATTCTGATGTCTTTGAATTCTTTTTCCAGTTTTTCAATGCTTCCGTCTTTACTGCCATTATCAACCAAAATTATTTTGTATGACAAGTATTCAGTATTTTCCTTTATTGAATCAATGCATTGTTTGGTTAAATCAAAAGAATCCCATGTTGTTACAACAATTGAAACAAGCTTTTCCATTAAATCCCCATTTTTTCTAAGGCAAAAAAATCACTAAACTTTAAGTAATAACGATAACAAACTGTCAGCCAACACTTTAAAAACGTTTTTATGAAAATAATAATAGTTTATTATGTTGCCTGCAGAATATTATTACAAAGAATATTATGGAATAAATACTACCTTTCCTTTGCTGATATCTTCAGATCTATTAAAAAAATATCTTACTTCCGAAGTACTGGATGTTGGATGTGGTCATGGATCAATGGTTAAAGAATTGAGCAAGCATATGAAAGTATCCGGATGCGATATTTGGCCCTCTGTTTCTGAGCTGGGAAAAAATTTTTTTTTCCATAATATGGAAGAAAAACCAACAATAAAAAAATTTAATTCAATTTATTCCATTCATGTTTTGGAACATATTTTTGATTACATCAGTTTTTTGAAAAACATTAGAAACAGTTTGAAAAGTCAGGGTATACTATTTTTAGCTGTTCCGAACTGTTATTCTTTGCTTTCCAGAACAAAATTTCTTTTCGGGAATGAAAATATTACTATGGGGGTAGGAGAAATAGGTTGCGTTGAAAAAAATTGTCTTGAACCCCATCTAAGATTTTTTGGGAAAAAATCCTTAAAAAAAATATTAGAAAAAAATGGTTTTGAAGTAAAAGAAATTTTTGGGACAAGAGGCGGGAAAAAAACAAGTTTAGGAACATTTGCTGGACAATTGAATTTTGTATGCAAAAAAATTGATTGAATTAAATTCTGGATGCCGATGACTGATTATATTTAAATCGTTTGCTTATTATTTTATTTAAGGTTTAAATATGGGGCTAAAAGAAAAAATTGTTTCTATTGATAAAAAGCATTTGTTTATTTTAATTTTGTTGTTTTTGCTTGCTTTTGGTATTAGAGCCAATTTAATGAAATATGAATTGTTTTTTGAATTTGACACTTACTGGCATGCAAGGGTTGGAAGCTATATCCTGCAAGGGGAAGGAGTTCCTGACAGAGATCCTTTAGCATATTACCAGTTGGGAGGTTCTACTATTGGATGGAAAATTGCACCGGTATTCTGGTTTTTGTCAACGGCAATTTATTCAATTTTTACTCTAGGGTTGATTGGATATGATAAAGAGTTATGGATAGCGTTTGTGAAATTTTTACCCGCATTTTATGGGGCATTGATTTCTGTTGCCGTGTATTTTTTGTTTAAGGAAATTTACAATAAAAAAGCAGGGTATGTTGCTTCTTTTATTGCTGCTGTTACTCCTGCATTTGTTTACAGGACAATGGCAGGGCAGTTTGAAGACGATTCTTTGGGTTTTTTGTGGATGGTAATAGGATTTTACTTTTTTGTCAAGGCAGTAAAGGAAATGAATTTTACAAGGAATTCAATCAAGAACGCGGTTCTTTCTGCATTGTTTTTTGGGTTAATGGCCTGGACTTGGGAAATGTTCATGCTGATTCCATTGATTCTTGTTTTTTATGTAATTACCACTGCAGTTTTGATGTGGTTTAACAAGATTGAAACAAAAAAAATAACCCATTTGCTGAAAGTTTTTGCAATAGTTTTTATTTTGTTTGGGGTTATTGCAACAGCAAAAGACGAAGGTCACTGGATTAAAAGAGATATTAGTTATATTACAAGATATATTCCAGTCAACCAGGAAAACATTAACAGGTTTACCGGACAAAGTAGTGAAAGGGAAGGAATTTTTGGAATGACTGTAGGAGAAGAAAACACAGGAATACAGTTTTTTGGGACAAAATATAATGCTTTGATTATTTTTCCTATTCTTGCATTGCTTATAGTTTTTTACAGGTTTATTTTGTTTCCTTTAATTAATTATATTTTTAACCTGAAAGAAAAAAACAAATGGGAAACCCACGACTATTTTGCATTCATAATATTTTATTGGGTTGGAATCACTTTATTCATGGCTTGGAGCAAACTAAAGTTCACTTACACTTTTGGTTTGGCTGTGGCAATAGGCGCAGGATTAGTGGGTTATTTTGTTTTTGAATTCATTAAATCAAGGACTTTATTTGAAAAAAAAGTTGTGGGAGTTGCTTTTGCTTTAATGCTTTTGATTGGAATTGCTTCAGGAACCTTTTTTATGACGCAAAACACTCCAAACATTGAATACACTTTAGGGTGGAAGCCTGCATTAAAATGGTTAAGTGAGAGTACGCCAAAAGATGCTAAAATGTTTAACTGGTGGGATGAAGGCCATTGGATTACTTTTATTGGGGAAAGGGCTGCATTAATTGACAACAGGAATATTGACTTGAATGCTGATATTATGGTAGCAAAATTTATTTTAAGTGAAAACGAAGAAGAAGCAAATAAAATAGTGGAAAATTATGGTTCTGATTATTTGATTTTTGGTTCAGATTTATTAGAAAAACATAATTCAATGGTTCTTTTTGCTTTTCTTGATGAACCAGAAAAAAAGAATACTGAATTAGGAAAATATTTAGAGGCTGTAATGCGTTGTTCTGCTAATACAGACAAGTTAAGCGGGGTTACAACATATAATTGCGGCGGCAACAGTTTAAGCACTGAAGCAATGAATTCAATTCCAACTAAATACATTACCCAACCAAATCAATTATACAATGAAAGAGTGCCTATTTTTATTTACAGAGAAAAAAACAATTCAGTTCTTTATATGTTTAATGATGCTGCAAACAATTCAATGATTAACAAGCTGTGGTTTGATGACCCTGCAATAAAAAATTTTGCTTTAGTTTATGATTCAACTGATGATAATGCTCCAGGCGTAAAAATATTTAAGGTAATTAAATAACTGCATTAAACTATTATTGTACCAATCTTTTATTTAAAATAAGAAAAAACAATTAATTCTAGAAGAGGAAAAAAATGCTTAATATTCTTGCAGTTTTACTGGTTTTTATTGTAAGCTTTGGGGTTACATTAATTATTACTCCTTTTATAATCAACAGAATGCATTTAAGAGGCATTACAGGAAAAGACATGAATAAATTTGATAAACCGCAGATAGCTGAAATGGGGGGAATTGGAGTAATATTTGGTTTTAGTATTGGAATTATTACTTCAATTTTTGTTTCAACTTATATAGGAATAATTGAAATAAATCTCACTGTTTTTATGGCAATGTTTATGACTGTTATTTTAATCGGATTTATTGGATTAGTTGATGATTTAATTGGGTGGAGAAAAGGAATAAGACAATGGCA
Organism: Microcaldota archaeon; assembly: GCA_018829335.1. Lineage (GTDB taxonomy): Archaea > Iainarchaeota > Iainarchaeia > Iainarchaeales > 1-14-0-10-31-34 > 1-14-0-10-31-34. Next base: position 10,770 of record JAHJUD010000055.1, read on the forward strand.
GCATGCATTGTTTCCTGTTTTTGCTGCACTGCCTTTAATGGCTATTTCTGTTGGAAGCAGTTATATGTCAATTCCTTTTATTGCAATAGTAAATTTAGGGATTTTTTATTCACTTATAATGATTCCATTAGGAATTACTGGAGCATCAAATGCATTTAATATGCTTGCAGGAATGAATGGACTAGAAGCAGGATTAGGCATTTTGATTATTTCCACAATACTTTATTTTAATTTGATGGCAGGAAATGTTGAAGTAATTTTTTTCCTGATTGCAATGCTTGCTGCAATAATTGCTTTCCTTAAATTCAACTGGTTTCCTGCAAAAATTTTTCCAGGGGATTCATTGACTTTAATGCTGGGTGCGACAATTGCAACTTCAGTTATTGTGGGAAACATTGAAAAAATCGGCGTGCTTTTAATGGCGTTGTTTTTTGTAGAGTTAGGTTTTAAGGCAAAACACAAATTTCAAAGTCATTGTTTTGGATTGCCGCAAAAAGACGGAACATTAAAGGCAAGGCCTGAAGGCGGTTCCCTTACTCAGTGGATTATGAAACAAGGTTCTTTTACAGAAAAACAGGTTACAGGAATAATTCTTGGAATTCAGGGAATCATCTGTGTTTCAACAATTATTTTAATTAATGCAGGATTAGTATGAAATTATGTATTGTTTGCTCTACTGGAGGGCACTTAACTGAAGTAATACTTTTAGCCAAAGACTATTATAAAAAACATGAACACTTTTTTGTCACTTTCAAAAGGATTGATTCAGTGGAATTAAGCAGGAAACACAAAGTGTATTTTGTTGTTGACCCTAAAAAAAATCCTTTAAGTTTTATGCATGATTTCCTGCAAAGTTTTTTTATTTTTCTGAAAGAAAAGCCTGATGCAGTTATTTCAACTGGAGCAGGCGTCGCATTGCCTTTGCTTTTAATCGCAAAATTGATGGGAAAAAAGACTGTTTATATTGAACCTTCCTGCAATATTAAACTTCCTTCGGCCACAGGAAAAATAGCATATAAGTTTGTCGATCTTTTTTTGGTTCAATGGAAAGAAAACTTAAAGTTTTATCCAAAAGCAAAGTTTAAGGAGGGAATATTTTGATTTTTGTTATGACAGGAACACACGACCAAGGATTTGACAGACTAATAAAAGCAGTTGACAAGCTGGCAAAAAATTACAGCGAAAGAATATTTGTCCAAACAGGAAACTCAACAATTAAACCAAAAAACTGTGAATGGAATAAATTTCTTACTGAAACCGAAAGAGAAAAAAAAATTAAAGAAAGTTCTTTCATAATAACCCATGGCGGGTCAGGTTCAATAATAGATTCACTTAAAAATCAAAAAAAAACTATTGTTGTGCCAAGGGAAAAAAGATTTCATGAACATTCCAATGACCATCAGTTTGATCTTGCAGAAACACTGCACAAGCAGAAGAAAGTAATAATGTGTACAGATATTGATAATCTGGGTAAAGCAATAGAACAGGCAAAAAAAACAATAATCCTGAAAAAAAAAAGAAATAATGAAATAGCAAAAGAAATTGAATTGTTTTTAGGGAAATAAATGAATAAAAAAATAGTCCTTTCATGGATTTTAAGTTTAATCCTTGTGGTAATAATTATTTCAATCATTGACGTTCAGAAGGTAATAAAAGAAATTTCAGAAATAGGAATAATAAATTTTATTTTGCTTTGTGTCTTTTATTCTGTTGGTTATTTGTTCAGGGCAATGAGGTGGAAAACCATACTAAAACCTATAACAAAAATTTCCCTTAAAGACTCCTTTTTCATTACAAACACAGGGTTTTTTGTTAATGCAGTTCTTCCTGCAAGAGCAGGTGAAATTGCAAGAGCTTACATTTTGTCAAAAAAAAAGAATCTTGGAAAAATAAAGAGCTTTTCCACAGTTATTTTGGACAGAGTAATTGACGGAATAACATTGTTTTTGTTTTTTTTTGTTTCAGTGATGTTAATTCAGGTCCCAGAAAAATTTAAGACAATGCTTTTGGTTCCTGCAGTTATCTTTTTGTTTGCATTGATTTTTTTCCTTAAACCGGAAAAATTCAGGTTTTTAGGCAAAATTTTTACTGGATTTTTTCCTTCAGTTGAAGGAAAAATAAAATATGTTTTTCATGAAATGAAAGAAGCAGGAAATATTTTTTATTCTGAAAAAAAACAAGTGTTTCTTGTAATATTTTATTCTATTCTGGTTTGGACAATTGAAGCATTATTATTTTATTTCACTGCACAATTAATGGGAATTGAATTAAGCTTGTTCATGGTTTTCCTTTTAATTGTAGTAACAGGTTTTGCTGCAATGATTCCAAGCGCACCAAATTACGTTGGAACATTTGAAGCGGCATTTGTTGTTTTCTTTATTGCTTTTGGGTTAAATGAAAACCTTGCAATTTCAATGGCAATAACAGTTCATTTAGTTGAAACAATTACAATACTTATTTTGGGTTTGATTTCAATGAAAAGCATTGGCTTGTCTTTTAAGGAAATCTCAAAAATAAATTTTATGGAAATAAAAAATATAATAAAAGGTGACTGAAATGAAAGAAGATTTATGGGAGAAAAGCAAATGGATTATTGGAATTCTTCTGGCTTTGCTTTTAATCTGGTCAGTTACAATAAGCACGTCTTTTTTTGCTGACGATTTGGGTTTTGATTTTGCAGGTTATGCAATAAGGTATGATAATACTTTTAGCGGATGGTTCAAAAACCACCATTTTGGGGTTCCTGTATCGGTTTTTGACGGATGGATTCCGGGAGTTCTGCCGTTATTATTCAAATTCATTGGGTTTGGTATCTTTACTTCTCCTTTGGCTTTAAGCCTGCTCTTAATGAAATTAATGCTTATTTTAGGAATAATGATTATTGCAAGAGAATATAATGTTAAGAGTTCAACTGGTTTTTTGATCGGGACAATGATTGCAGTTAATCCGATTACATGGAAGTTCCTTAACAGGTATTATGAATTGACTGCATGGGTTTTCTTTCTTTTTGCAGCGGCATTTATCCTGCGTTATCTGAAAAACAAGAGCCCTTCAAAAAGCCTTTTCTTTGCAGTTGTTTTTTCTGCAATAGTTTTAATCAGCCATGCTGTACCAAGTTTTTTTCTTATGATTTTTGTTCTTTTTGCAGTCAAGCCGGAAGCAAATGAAATAAAAAAAATGTTTTTGCTTGGCACTCTTGCATTGGGTCTTGCATTTTTCTGGTTAGGGCCTTTTATTGCTTTCCTGAATTTTTCTGCAATAACAGGATTTGATGGAACCGTATTGAATACGCTTGGGATAAAAACCAGTTCAACCATATTAATTATTTTGCTGATTATTGCAGGGCTTTTAAGCTTTAAATTCAGATTACAAGAAAATTTTTCAAGAGAAACTCAACTGCTTTTTCTTACTGTAATTCTTTCATTAATCAGGTTTTTTTTGCCTAAAATCCCTTTAATCAACAAGCCTTTCACCCACAGTTTTCATTTATTTTATCTGATAATTTTGGCAGTAACTTTTTTTGCTTTAATTGAATCAGGAAAATTTTCAAAAACAAGTTTTCCAAAAAAATATTTTATTAGTATAATTGTCGTAGTTTTGATTCCTGGAATTTTTTTCCTTCCAAAAATCATTGGAAATTATTCTTTTGTTGAACCAAGTTTTTCAGAGTACAGCTGGGAAAAAAAAGCAGTTGACTTCAGTGAAATAGACAAACTCCTGAAAAAGATTGACAAAAAAGAAAGATTTGAAATAATTCCAAATGATCCTATAATAGATGCTTATGCAACAATACATTATGATCTTACAACAGCTTATGCTTGGGGGCATAATGCATTCAGCATTTCTGACAGTGAAAAAAAAAGCAGGGTTTTTGATTTCAATGAAAACTGCAATTTATTCAATGCTAAATCAAAGGAATTCGGAATAAATAAATGGCTTGCAATAAATGAAAAAGGATTTGAACAATTAAGAAAATGCGGCTGGCTGACAGACAAATCAATTGCACCAGCATTATTCAATCCACCTGAAGAAAAAAATTCAATTATAGAAAATGGCAAACTCCTTGACTACAAAAACACTTACTTGAAAGTCGAGGTTAAACCTCCTGAAACTTTGATTAAAATGAATTATTTCCCAAAATGGAAGGCTTATTTTGAAGGAAAAGAAATTGCATTAAAAATAGAGCAAAAAAACAAGTTTATAGTTATTCCTGCAGAAAAAGAAGGAATTGTTGAATTAAAATATGAGAAAGGCTTTGTTGATTATTTCAGCTATTTTGTTTCTTTGCTGTTTCTGGGCCTGCTGTTTTTTATTGTTAAAAAAAAGCCGTTCAACTAAATTTTTTTTCTGCAATCAAAGTAAAAGTATCAGGTTTTTTAAGCAAAGAAAAAATAAATGAAAGAATAAAAGAAACAGGCAAAACAATTGGAAACAAAATTAAAGTAAACAAAAAATTAATGAAATTCCCCAAAGAAGAAAAAGGAGAAATTCTCTTCCTTAAAAGATTGTGGAAAAAATTCCATTTAAATCCCAAAGAATTGTATATTGACTGAAAAACGCCAAAAGGGTCGTGTTCTAAAGAAAAATAACTTATTTTTTTGACTTTAAATCCTTTGGATTCCAAGAGTTTTGATAGGGATTCAGGCGAAAAATGAATTAAATGTCTTGGAAGGTCCAAATGAAACCAGTTTTTTCCAAAAATTCTAAAAGAAAAGCTTTCAATGTTTGGAACAGCAATCAAAAGTTTTCCCTGCTTTTTCAGTATTCTTTTTGTTTCATTTAATTCAGGAACAGGATCAGTCAAATGCTCTAAAACATGCCAGAAAGTAACTGCATCAAAAAAATTGCCGGAAAAATTATTTTCTTTCAAAGGCTTGAAATAAATTTTTTTCACATTAGCGTGAAGCGAATTCTTTACTTTTTTGCTGAAATGTTTTTCTGATTCAGCTGAAACATCCAAACCAAAACTTTCCCAGTCTTTTTCAGCCATTGCATTAACAAAAGAGCAGTTGCCACAGCCTACATCCAAAAGCTTTCCTTTTGGAAAGCGTACAAGTTTTTTCACTCTGAATTTTTGCAGGAAAGAAACCAGAAAACCCGGCTTCTCATAATAATTGGAGTCATAAAAAGACTGTATTTTTTCTGCTTCAGGCATTGGATGAACAAAAACAAGGCCGCATTTAAGGCATTTGAATAATTTTATTTCAGAGTTTGTTTCAGACACAAATTTTTCAAAAAAAAATTTTGTTTGGGAATTGCAGACCAGGCAAAAAGGATTTTTACTCATAAAAACCATCCAAGAATTGTTTTCAATAAAAAAGAAAACAAATTTGTTTAAAAAGTGTTGGAAAAACAATTTCTTTGGAATTATGAAAGCAATAACTGGAGGGGCAGGATTTATCGGAACAAATCTGGCTGAATTTTTCCTTTCAAAAGGGGAAAAAGTATTAATACTTGATGATTTTTCCAAAAAAGGCTCAAAAGAAAACAAAAAATACCTGGAAAAAAAGTTTCATGAAAATCTGAAAATAATTAAATGCGATATCAGGTCAGACAAAAAAATAATGGAAAAAACTTTTTCTGAAGCAGAAGCTGTTTTTCATTTAGCAGGACAGGTTGCAGTTACAAACTCTGTAAAAAATCCAAGACAAGACTTTGAAATAAATGCTTTAGGGGCATTTAATGTGCTGGAAGCTGTAAGGAAATCAAAAGAAAATCCTGTATTAATTTATTCTTCAACAAATAAAGTTTATGGAAAAATGGATGACTTAAAGATCACAGAAAAAAACAACAAATATTTTTATGAGGAAACCCCTGAAGGAATAAAAGAAGAAAGACTGCTTGACTTTCATTCACCTTATGGATGCAGCAAAGGAACAGGAGACCAATACTTCAGGGATTATGCAAGAATTTATGGATTGAATTCTGTTGTGTTCAGACAAAGCTGTGTTTATGGAAAAAGGCAGTTTGGAACAGAAGACCAGGGATGGATTGCATGGTTTGTTATTGCTTCAGTTTTTGGAAAAAAAATTACAATTTTTGGGAACGGGAAACAGTCAAGGGACGTGCTTTACTCAGATGACGTGGTTAATGCATTTGATTTGGCGGCAAAAAAAATAAAGAAAACAAAAGGAAAAATATTTAATATCGGCGGAGGGCCGGAAAATACGCTTTCATTGCTTGAATTAATTGAATTACTTGAAGAATTAAACAGAAAAAAAATTACATACTCTTTTGATAAATGGCGCCCTGGAGACCAGAAAGTTTTTGTTTCAAATATTGAAAAAGCAGAAAAAGAATTTGGATGGAAACCAAAAGTTCCTGCAAAAAAAGGAGTTGAAATTCTTTTTAACTGGGTTAAAGAAAACAAAAAAGAAATTCAGACATTAAAACTGTTTTAATTTGGTTATTGTACCAAAAACCCCTTTATAGGAAAAAAATCAATTATATTAATAAATAGAATTTTATTCAATTTTTCTAACTGATTTTATTAACGAGGCAGTTTAATGCAGGAAGAAATATCATTAAAAGAAGAAGGAAAAATAAGCATAAGAAAAGACTTGTTTACTGAAATAAGAAAGACAAACAAGCCTGTTCATATGGTTTTGATTGCAACAAAACCAGACATAATAAAGCAGGCGCCATTGATTCTTGAATTAAAAAAAGAAAACGAGTTTGTTGTTGTAGTGCATTCAGGCCAGCATTATTCATGGAATTTATCCAAAGGAATGGAAGAAGAATTCGGCATAATGCCAGATGTTAACCTGAATGTTAAAGGCAAGCTATTTGAACAACAAAGCCAGATAATTAATCGTTTAGGGATTGTACTGGAAAAAATAGGGAAAAAAGTAATTCCATACACTTACGGCGACACAACAACTGCATTAGCAGGAGGAATTGCCTGCTTTGCATTAAAAAACGGTGTAGCACATGTAGAGGCAGGATTAAGGACAATGAC